>DOPS01000054.1:80439-88391 GCA_003512645.1 Desulfosporosinus sp. | reverse complement strand
TGGCACTTCCCAATAGTGATGAGGATACTCCGCCTGATGATCGATTCAATCAAACCATTAACACATTCCCTGCAGGTGGGAAAATTGAAGAATTAGTAGTCTCAACTTCAACCAATTTGATTTACCTTACTGTCAAGAACGGATCGACTGAACTACTCATGGAAATTGATGTCATGAAAAACGTGCGACAAATCAATCGATCTGGGGAGACCATAGATGACATGGTTGCTTCAGATCGCTATGGAACACTGTATATTAACAGTAAAGTAGGAGGAACCCAACAAGTCATTGCATTAAGTGGGGATAAGCGTATCGTGATTTCAAAGAATAGTAAAGATCGGGTCATAGGTCTCGGAGACGGCAAGGTTTATATTGGGGAAATTGAAAACAATAAACTGATTAGGATTAAGACAACAGCTGACCGTGTAGACCTGGCCAGCAATCCTGCTCTTAAGACTGAATGGGAAGGGTCCCTACCCTTTAACAATGATAGGACGCTGATCGGGTCAAAGGGTCAGGTAGTCACCTATGATCAAAGTACTGCTTATATTGTAACGAATGGTCAACTGAAAGAGCTTAAATTACAAGGGGATGAGAATTACATCTCAGAAGATGGTGCAGAGCTTATCCAACTAAATCGCTCAGGAACATCCACTATAGTAGAGTTAATACCTCTTAAATCTTAGATAATAGCTTTTAAGGTTCACTAGATACTCAGTTAAATCAAGGGACTGTCTCATAATAATGTCCGTGGACATTCTCGAAAAGGCAAAAAGAGAATTGTGATCGCGCAGCGGCATAGATGTCTGATAGTGCAAAAAGGACGGGTCTTCGGACTCGTCTTTTGGCATTTAACTAGAAAAGGGGGGCCTCGTCATGGAAATTAAATTTCTATGACAAGGCCCCCTGGGGGAAAATCCGTTAGTATCCAAAACTACTCATTTGGAGGGGTTTCACTAGGAGTACTTTGTAATCCTTTAAGCTGGATTTCCAGACTGTCAAGTAAGGTGCGAATTTGATTCATTTGGTCAATTATTGACACCAGGTTCGGTTCATCCACTTCGGTTATTGGGGTTTGTGGTGACTCAGCAGGAGTAGGTATGCTTTGCCCTGGTGTTGTCGGTTGAGGTGCGCCTTCTCCAAACAGTTGGGTTAAGGCTGAACCAATATTTTCGGTCATTACCAAACGATCTTGATAAGCTAAGACAACTCGTTTCATTTCAGGAATACTTCCGCCTTTATCCGACTGCAGATAGATTGGCTCAACATAGAGAAAGTTTCCACCGATGGGAAGAGCCAAGAGATTACCTCGAATCACGCTTGAACCTTTCTGATCCCATAAGGAAAGCTGTTTGGATATTTCAGTGTCTTGGTCAATACGAGACTCAATTTGTAATGGGCCGTCAATTTCGATATTTTTAGGCAGTTTATAGAGTAATAGCTCACCATAATGTTCTCCATCCATTCGAGCCGCCATCCAAGCGATCATGTTATTTCTTGTGTTGGTAGCACTTGATGCCGGGGTAAATGGAAGCATAAGCACGAACTCAGGTTTATCTTCACCTGGAATTTTCATGATGGTATAATAAGGTGCCACGTTTTGAGGTTTAGCCTCAAACAGTTCCTTAGCAATATCCCAAGCATCTTCTTTATTGTAGAAAACAGAAGTATTTGTCATATGGAAGGTTTTTAACATGTTGCTTTGAACGCTAAAAAGGGTTTCAGGATAACGAAGGTGGGCTATTAAGTTCTTGGGGAGGCTTGAAAAATCCTTAAAAACTCCCGGAAATATTTTCATGTAGGTCTTAAGAATTGGATCTTGCGAATCAAGCGCATAAAAATCAACGGTTCCGTCATAGGCATCTATGATCACTTTGACTGAATTTCGGATGTAGTTAAACCCCTGATTAGGATATCTATTAGAATAGGGAAGGGCATCAGATGTGGTATAGGCATCAATAATCCACTTAATACGTCCATTATCTATGACCATATAAGGATCCAAATCATAGGTTAGAAATGGTGCCAGCTTTTCAACACGTTCCATAATATTGCGGTATACCAGCAATTTGCTGGCAGATGTCACTTCACTAGCCAGGTAGAAGCGCGGGGTCCCATGGCGTAAGGAGAGCATCAGCTTATTGATGGCGGTTAACTGGAGTCCGGTTTTACCTTTATAGGAGTTTTCAGCATTTGAATTTCCGAGGGGATAATCAAATTCTTTGACTGAGGTATTTGCCACGACCCAATCATTGGTCAATTCACCGTAATAAATCCTGGGTTCGGTCATTTTGAATTCTGCGAACTCACTGACAGGTGGAACATCTTTTATAGCAAAGGAGGGGAGACCTTCAGTAGTAACGGCATTAGCAAAGGATGCGGAGGCTCCAAAACCGTGTGTATATTTGAAACGTTCATTGACAAACGTCTTGGCTTTAGGATCCAAATCGGGGGTTGATATTTCTCGAGGACCCATCATAACTTGGCGATATTCACCATTGACAGTGTATCGATCGATATCAATATCATTGAATTTATAATAAAGTCTAATACCCTGTTTCTGATTATAGGTTTGCAACATGGGGCGGGCATCGTTAAGTCGAATGTTGTTAAGTGTCGCATGCTCAGCCTTTAAAACGTCCAACGTGATGGGTGAGTTGCCGGGATACTCAATATCTTGAATTTGATCTAAACCATAGCCAAAGCGTGTCAATTGTACTTCATGTTGGATGTACGGTTGTTCTTTGCGAAGTTCATTCGGAAGGACGAGAAACTGTTGAACAAGCGCGGGAAAAATACTATTCATGAGGATTCCGACTACGAAAATACCTGAGACTGGAACGGTTAATAAGCGAGAATCATTCGATTTAAGCGCGAAGAAGGCTAGGATTGATCCTAGCAGGCTGAGAACTATTAAAAGTTTCAAAGCAGGAAGTGTCGCATATAAGTCTGAGAATCCAGCACCGACGACGTGCCCATGGACAGAATATAGTAACTGAAAAATTTCAAGATAATATCCGAAAGCTTTTAATCCTAAAAGGATTCCAATTAATAACGCTAGATGCCTCCTTGGATCTGAGCCAACTGTGACTGCTCCTCTTTGCCAGATCCTTCTTGTACGGAAACGTATAACGCCAGTGATAATATAAAAAATTGTAGTAAAAAATGTCAGCAAAAATAATGGTCCAAAAAAAGCATTAAATAAGGTCTGTAGGAAAGGAAGTTGAAAGAAATAAAACGCTAAATCTTTACCGAAAATTGGATCGACTTGGTTGAACTGGGTAGCATGAGTAAACGATAAAACATCCAACCAGCCTTTGAAACCTAGTACAAAGCTAATTCCAAAGCTAATGACTGCAGATATAATCAATAACCATACTGTAACCCGTCGTTGACTTAGGTTAAAGGCTGGGCGGTTCATATCCTGAACTAATCGCAAACGAAGACGTAATCGTTCGTTGATGAAGGTGACAATAGCATGACGAATAGACAGTAAAGTTCCAGCAATGAAAATAAAGAGAATTGTTCCGTTTACGGCTTGAAAAAGTGCTTTACTTAAAATCGGGGTCCAAAATAATTGAGTATAACCGAGATCTTTAAACCATAACCAATCTTCGAATAAACCACTAGAGGCGACCAAGACCGAGAATAGTATAATGATGGCTACAAAAAGTTTGTAAAAACGGTGCAATAGTGACTCCTCCTTTAATATAGAAAATCGTGATTAACTTTAAAATTATGCGCCATACTAGGACAGTAGGTGTTCTATATTATATTCTTCCCACAAAATCAAAATCCCTTCATACATTTTTAGATTGATAGCTATTTTCTTTTTAAAACACTATAAGATATGGTATACTTACTATAATACCCATAAGGGGTATATAGCAAACTATTATTAAATTAAAAAGGAGTTGCTAGTAATGTATGACGTTATAATTGTTGGTGCTGGCCCTGCAGGGCTTACTGCTGGAATTTATGCTGCACGAGGGGGCCTTAAGATAGCTATTGTGGAATTGGCAATGCCAGGTGGTCAAGCAGCTTCTACAGAGAACATTGAGAACTATCCAGGATTTCCAAATGGAATTAATGGGTACGAACTTATGAATCTATTTCATAAGCAAGCCTTGTCGTTTGGGGTTGAATTTATCTTTGAAGAGGTTCAAAAACTTGATCTTAAAGAAAGTATAAAAAAAATCCATACCAATGCTCAAGTACTGGAAGCTCGTTCTGTAATTATCACTGCAGGCTCAAAACCACGTCTGTTGGGTGTGCCAGGTGAGGATGTTTTCCGTGGAGGGGGCGTTTCCTATTGCGCTACCTGTGACGGGGCCTTTTTCAAAGGAAAAACGGTTGTTGTAGTAGGCGGGGGAGATGCAGCGATTGAAGAGGGTACATATCTTACCAAGTTTGCGGATGAAGTGATTATTGTCCATCGTCGCACAGGCTTCCGTGCTTCTCAGATTGCCATGAACCGGGCTAAAGAAAACCCAAAAATTCGCTTTGAACTTAATGCTAAGATTGAGGAGATCCTTGGCTCGAATCATGTAGAGGGCGTGCGGATTCTAGATGTGCTAAGTGGCGCTCAACGAGAAATTCGCGCTGATGGTGTTTTTATTTACGTTGGAACAGATCCTAATGCTCAATTTATTAATGGGGAAATTGAAACAGATGAACGAGGGTATATTCTGACCGATCAGCGCTTACAAACCAATATAGCAGGGGTATACGCTGCAGGAGATATTCGCAATACACCACTGCGCCAAGTCGCGACCGCTGTTGGGGACGGTGCTTTGGCTGCAGTTGAAGTAGAAAAGTATCTCTCTGAAAAGGATAATTAGTCCTCAAGGCATTTTTGGAAAAACTATTTAGGAATAACAAAAAAATGTCGAAATTAGCCTTGATATTTAGGCTGCTATGTAATAGGATTAAATAGATTTAATTGTTTCACTATTTTAGAACAAGATGGAATATGGAGGGGTTTTTCGTGCACTTTGTGGTCTGCCTTAAGCAAGTTCCGGATACATCCGAAGTTCGGATCGATCCTATTACCAATACCCTCATGCGCGAGGGCGTGCCATCGATTATTAACCCCTATGATGCGCATGGCTTGGAAGAGGCCATTCGCCTTAAGGAAAAAGTTGGCGGTAAAGTAACCATCGTTAGTATGGGTCCTCCTCAAGCTAAAGAAGCCCTAAAAAAAGCCATGACCTTTGGGGCTGATCGAGGGATTTTGCTCAGCGACCGTGCTTTTGGAGGCTCTGACTCCTTAGCGACGGCTTATATTATTTCAACCGCCTTGCAAAAGATCCAGGAAACCGATCCGATTGATCTCGTCTTTGCGGGAAAAGAGGCAATCGACGGAGATACTGCTCAAACAGGCCCTGGAATTGCTCAGCGCTTAGGATTCCCTCAATTGACGTATGCCATAAGAATACGAGAACTCACAGAAACGACTGTCACTGTAGAACGCAAGACTGAGAGTGGTCGTCAAGTTGTTCAAGCTCAGCTACCTGCCCTAATTACGGTAGAAAAAGAGCTTAATGACTTACGCTACGCCAGCTTACCAAATATGATGAAAGCTGCCGCCTATGAGCCCGAGGTTTGGGATGTTAAGTCCCTGTCCTTTGATACTAAACAAATGGGTCTTAAAGGATCTCCGACCAGTGTTTCAAGAATTTTTGCACCGCCTGGTCGCAGTGGGGGAGAAATCATGGACGGTACAAAAGACCCGGCCGGAACTGCGGCTTCGATCGTTCAAAAAATATTTCAGCAAAACATAATTATGGTTAATCCCCTAGCGAAGGGAGGAAAGCACTAATGACCGTCGCCGTTGACAATTCAAAATGTATTGGGTGTGGGGCATGTATCGTGGAGTGTCCCATCGAAGCTCTTGACCTCATTGATGGGATCGCCGTCGTTAATCCGAAAATATGTGATAATAACGGGAAGTGCGTTCTAGTCTGCCCGACAAATGCGCTAGCACTTAATCTTCCTGATCAAGCCAATAAACCTACACAAGCTCTTGATCCTGAAGCGGGTGCCAGATTTGATTTGAAGGATCCGCTCCCGGATACCGTGAAAGATTATGCCCAAGACAACCAAAAGAAGACGATTCCTGCACAAGTTGTCCCGGTTGCCGGAGGAGATGTCTGGAGTGGAGTTTGGGTAATTATTGAATATACCAATGGGAAAGTAGCTCCAGTATCCTGGGAACTGTTAGGAGAAGGGCGCAAGCTCGCCGATGCCATCGGATGTGGACTCAGTGGGGTGATTACCGGTCATCAAGTAGATAGTGTAATTCCTGAAGCCTTTGCTTATGGTGCTGAGAGAGTTTATGTGGTTGATCATCCTGTGCTTAAAGATTACCGTACGGAGCCTTATGCTGAAGCAATAACGAGTCTCGTTACAAAATATCAACCTGAGATTATTTTAATGGGTGCCACGTCTATGGGGCGAGATGTATTTCCGGCTATAGCTACTAGAGTGCAAACTGGCTTAACTGCGGACTGTACAGTTCTTGGTATTGACCCAGAGACGAAACTCCTTCAACAGACCCGTCCCGCCTTCGGGGGAAATATTATGGCCACAATTCTCTGCCGTTCCAGCCGACCACAAATGGCGACGGTTCGCCCACGAGTTATGGCAATGCCTGAGCGTGTTGATGGTCGTGAAGGTGAACTCATTCATGAGGAAATTCTTTTTGATGAAACTAATATTCGGACAAAAGTCCTCGAGTTTATCTCCTCAGACGCTAAGAGTGCTTTCTTGGATAAGGCCGAAATCATTGTTGCAGTTGGTCTGGGTCTAGCAGCTAAAAGGAACATGGTACTTGCCGAAGAATTAGCAGAGGTCTTAGGGGCTACAATTGCTGGTTCACGTGGAGCAGTGGAGGCAGGCTGGCTGACTCATGATCAACAAGTAGGGCAATCAGGGGTTACGGTTCGTCCAAAAGTCTATATTGCCATTGGAATTTCAGGGGCAATTCAACATCTAGTCGGGATGGAAACCTCTGACTTCATTATTGCCATCAACAATGACCCCGAGGCTTCAATTCTAAAAGTAGCCAATTACGGGATCGTTGGCGATCTTTTCCAAATAGTACCGGCACTAACTGCTGAATTCAAGAAACGCCTTCAGCACGGCGTGGCAAATTAAGGAGGGGCAAACATGGAAAACTTTGATGTGATCGTCGTTGGAGGCGGTCCTGCTGGCCTGTCTGCCGCGCTCAGTGCTGCTCAGGCTGGCATGAAGACAGTCGTAATTGAACGTGGAGATTATCCAGGAACTAAGAACGTAATGGGCGGTATCCTTTACACAAAAGCAACCAGCCAAGTTGTGCCTGATTTTTGGCAAGAGGCACCTTTAGAGCGTCCGATCATAGAACAACGAATTGCCATGTTAAGCGGGGATGAGTCGATCTTAGCGGGATATCGAGACCCTGCCTGGGCCAGTGAACCCTATAATGCGCATTCTGTTTTTAGAGTGAAATTTGATCGTTGGCTAGCGCAACAAGCTGAAAAAGCAGGAGTCATGATTATTCCGGAAACGATTGTTGAAGATCTCTTATACAAAGGCGACGATGTGGTTGGAGTTCGTACTGGACGCGCTGAAGGGGATTTAGGAGCAAAAGTAGTGATTATTGCTGAAGGGGTAAATAACTTCTTAGCAGTAAAAGCAGGGCTCGCTAAGCCTTTAAAACCAGAATCGGTGGCTGTTACAGTCAAGGAAGTTATCGCCTTACCTAAAGAAAAGATAGAAGATCGCTTCTGTCTTGATGAAGGACAAGGGGCTACGATAGAATTATATGGGGATTCAACGGCCGGGATGATGGGAGTAGGCTTTATTTATACCAATAAAGAGTCTATCTCAATCGGAGTTGGGGCTATTCTACAACCCTTAATTCGCAATAACTGGACCCCCAATGATCTGCTCGAGAATCTGAAATCTAA
>DOPS01000054.1:34623-80318 GCA_003512645.1 Desulfosporosinus sp. | reverse complement strand
GATGTTAGTGATCAAGCTATGACGGTTTACGAAACGCGCTTGCGGGATTCCTTCGTGCTTAAAGACCTTCACCATTATCGACATATGGGCAAATTCTTTGAGGATAATACTCATCTCTTGAAAGTCTATCCGAAGTTATTTTCTCAAGCTGTCAAGATGTATCTAACAGCGGACGGGACACCTAAAAAAGAGCGCCAAAAAGAAATTATCAAGATGGCCTTCGAAAAGCGTTCCAAAGGCGGTTTAATTAAGGATATCTATGGGGCATGGAGGGCGCTGTTATGAAATTAGATGATAAACTTTTTTTAGTGCGGTTTAATACGGATAAATTATGTCACATTAAGATCGTTGATCCTAATGTATGCTTGAAGCAGTGTCAAGATAAACCTTGTACACGGTTTTGCCCGGCCCATGTTTATGATTGGGACGAAGAGGAAAAACGTATTGCTGTAGGGTACGAAGGATGCCTGGAGTGCGGAACCTGTCTCATTGGCTGTCCATTTGGCAATATCGACTGGAAATACCCTAGAGGCGGCTTTGGCGTATCTTGGAAAAACGGGTGATCGTTGATTATTATTTTTGAGTGATTATGCAACGAAAAAGAAGAGCAGTGGGGTTTATTAGCCCCCTGCTCTTTTAATTATATTGCATTACAGTAATCGTTAAGAATTTCTAAGCTTTACAGTCATTTAGCGAATGGGTAGAATAGAGGGGTAGGAAGGGATGGATGGATTAAGATAATGGACATAACACTTGAAGAAGCTCATAAAAAAGAATTACAACTGATTGATCGTATAAAATCTCTCAAGAACGTCTTGGTTGCTTTTTCCGGAGGTGTGGATTCAACGTATCTATTGGCAATCGCTCAAGAGGTTTTGAATAAGAACTGTCAGGCCGTCTTTGCGCGTGGGGCGATGATTTCTGCTCAGGAAGAAAAAGAAGCTTTGGCTCTTATTCGAGATTTTGAGTTTCCTGTTTCGGTTATCGACACCGATATTCTCTCGCTAAAGGAGTTCAGGGATAACCCCAAGGATCGATGTTATTTCTGCAAAAAGAAACTCTTCGAGACCTTCCGGATTTTCGGAGCACAATTTGGATGTGCTACCATTATTGAGGGAACAAATGCTTCAGATACCCAAGATTTTCGCCCGGGTCGGATTGCTCTTCAGGAGTTAAATGTTATTAGCCCTTTACTGGAAGTAGGTCTATCAAAAGCTGAAATCAGGGTTTTATCGCGACGTAGGAATTTACCGACCTGGAACAAGCCCTCCATGGCTTGTCTGGCCTCGAGAGTCCCCTATGGAGATAAGATCACAGCAAGTCTTCTGCAACGAATTGCGCAAGCTGAGGGGATTCTCCATCAGAAAGGGTATCTTGAATACAGGGTAAGGGTGCATGGCGATATTGCCAGGATTGAGATTCCAGTTAGTGAGTTCACGAAGCTGTTACAGGAACTAGCAGATATTACGACCCCATTCTTAAAACTAGGCTTTCGATATGTCACATTAGATTTGATGGGTCTGCGTTCAGGCAGCTTGAACCCCAACCAAGCGGAGGATTTACAATGAATGAAGAGACGTTAAAGACATTACTCGAATCTGTTCAGCAGGGTGCATGTTCCCCTGATGAGGCATTACGTCAATTAAAGGATCTTCCTTATGAAAATTTAGGATTTGCGCGCTTAGATCATCATCGTGCCTTGCGAACCGGACAATCTGAGGTAATTTTCTGTCAGGGAAAACAGCCCGATCAAATCATAGCCATTTTGACGCACTTAGGTGCTAAGTCTCAAAATGTCTTGGCAACTCGTTTAGAACAGAATAGTGCGGACAAGATTTTACTCCATTTTCCGAATGCTCATTATGATCCCCTGGCGCGCTGTCTTCTGCTTCGCCCTTTAGCTGAACCGACTATTCCGGGCAGGATTCTGATTATGACGGCTGGTACCGCAGATTTGCCTGTGGCACAAGAGGCATATCTGACAGCTCGCTATATGGGGCACGAAGTAGATACTTTATTTGACGTGGGTGTAGCGGGTATACACCGTTTGCTTGGGCAGCGTGAGCTGATGGAACGTGCAGAAGTATTAATTGTCGTGGCAGGAATGGAAGGGGCCTTGGCCAGTGTAGTCGGTGGATTAGTGGAGCAGCCTGTGATCGCAGTACCGACCAGCGTAGGATATGGTGCCCACTTTCAAGGCTTGGCAGCCTTACTCAGTATGCTAAATAGCTGCGCCTCGGGAATCGGAGTTGTTAATATTGACAACGGCTTTGGGGCAGCCTCTTTAGCATCTGCTATTGTACGACGAATATCGAGATAATTGAGGAGGAACAAGGACTTGAAAGTTTTATATTGGGATACATTTGCTGGAATCAGCGGTGATATGGCCCTCGGATCATTGCTTGCTTTAGGTGCAGATTCGAAAGAGATTGTGAATCAACTTCACTCCATCGGATTAACGGAATTTAGACTTAAGGTAAGTTCTCGCCAAGTCCACGGTATTCAAGCTACAGACATTGATGTTGTCTTAGAAGATATACCAGAAAATCACGGCGATCATCAACATCAACATCAACACAAACACAAACATAAACGCCATCTCGGTGACATTCAAACAATGATCCATAGTGGATCATTGTTTGAACGCGCTCGAAAAAATGCTCTTCAGGTCTTCAATGTTTTGGCTGAAGCTGAAGCGCTTGTTCACGGGACAACCATCGAGAAGGTTCATTTTCATGAAGTAGGTGCAGTCGACTCCTTGGTTGATATTGTAGGGACCTGTATCGCTTTGGATCAGTTAGATATTGAAATGATACGCGTCTCCACACTCCCCTGGTCACATGGTTTTGTGCAATGTGCCCATGGAACATTACCTTTACCCGCCCCGGCCACCCTCTTACTTTTACGCGGCTTCAAATTCCAAGAATCAGGGATCACAGGAGAATTGATTACACCGACGGGTGCTGCTCTGATAAGGGCCTTAGCTCAACAATCTAGCTTTCCAGAAATGACCTTGCTTAACGTAGGGTATGGATCGGGTAAAAATGATTATGGCATTCCCAGTTTGTTACGCGGGGTTTTAGGAGAGATTTAAGACTTGAGGTGTTAATATGTTGGAACTCGTCATCAACAATCTCGTTCAATCAGGCTGGGCAATTCATTCTCTAGAAAGAAATTGGGTGTGCGCGACTCATGTGTCGTTACGGCGGGGACTTTTCCTAGGTGATTATAGCGAACTCCCGGATGATTTTCAGCCGTGGATTCAGAGATTTGCTGATTTTTCCAAATTTGATGTCCTAGTTCTTTGCCCCCAAGGGATCGACTCCACGCTTTTAAAGGAACACCGTTTCCCCAATCTTCAGCTTTGGTACTGGGATACTCGATACGGGAACCTTTTTCCCTTTCCTCCCTCGGAGGACCCAATAATTCCCCGCTGGATTAAGCAACTTGCCAGTGGTAAGCCTTTGGATTTCGAACAAGTAATCCATGCTGAGAAGCGTTTTATGCCATTTTTTACTTACGCTTTTTTAGTCGTTAATCTTATTGTTTTTGTTCTGATGACCCTTGCTGGAGGTTCAACAGAGCAACGCGTCCTGATTGCCTTCGGAGCCAAAGTGAATACCCTTATCCAAGAGGGTGAAGTTTGGCGGCTAATAACTAGTATGTTTATACATATTGGGGTCATGCACCTATTCTTTAACTTATATGCTTTAAGGGCATTAGGGTCCTTGACGGAAGAAATTCTTGGGCATCGTAAATTTTTCTTGGTCTATTTTTCCGCAGGTCTAGGTGGGTCAATTGCCAGCTTTTTATTTTCTCCTGCGCTTTCCGCAGGGGCGTCAGGAGCAATTTTCGGTCTGCTTGGAGCATTACTTTATCATAGTTATAAACGGCCTAATCTCTGGAAGTCTGGCTTAGGAATGAATCTTGTCATTGTTATATTAGTGAATATTGCATTTGGATTTATCGTGCCTGGGATTGACAATTTTGCTCATTTAGGTGGACTTTTCATGGGAACCATGATTAGTATTTTACTAACAAGATCGATTTAAAGAGTGTTATCTATTGGCTTATGTGTTCCAAATTTTCAAAAATATACCTTTCATAATCGATGTATTATTCCACTCTGAGGGGACAAAATACAGTCAAGAGCTTGCGGTTTCTTAGCAAGGTGGCTTTTAAAAATGCCATCGTTAGTTAAGAAAACGTGAGTTCTCTTTCTGAATTAAACTAAAGAATTGCTCATCTGGCGCTTAAGCTTTGTAATTTATTCTTTTATGATAGGACTAGGAACGACGTGGTTAGATGCTATAATAAAGCTAGGAGAGTGAAGTAGAACATAGAACTCCCACTTTTATAGTAGTGCTTGTCTTCAAAGTGGATAAAGAAGGGACGCAGTTTGGAAAATGAGCAACCGTACGAAGTATTTTTCTCGGGATCGATGGGTTCAAGTGGTATTGTTATTGGGGATCCTACTTGTTTTGGGTCGGCTCGTATTATTACAAGTTGTTCAAGCGCCAGACCTCAAGGCCAAAGGAATTGAGCGTCGAACAACCGATCAAAGTCTACCGCCGGATAGAGGGACTATCTATGACGCTCAGGGCAATGTCTTAGCTCAAAGTATTCCAGTCAAAGAAATTTACGCAGATCCTAAAATCTTAAGTGATTTGATCAGTAAAGGGCAATTAAAAAGAACAAAAGAAGAGATTTCTATCGAACTAGGAACTATCTTAGGAATTGATTCTAAGGCCATTCTTGATAAACTGAATAAAGATTTGAAGTGGATTAGTTTAGCCCATCAGGTGGATATTAAGAAAGCTGAGCAAATTATGGCTCTAAAAATCCCAGGAGTGGGTCACGATGAAGAAGAAAAGCGCATCTATCCCATGGGGATGTTTGCGGCTTCTACACTTGGGATTGTAAATCGTGAGGGGCATGGGGTAGAAGGAGTCGAATACTTTTATGATAAGGAGTTGTTTGGTAAACCTGGCTTCCAATCCCAAGAGCGGGATACTAAAGCCAGTTTTATACAAGATACTCTCCATCAAAGCGCACCGTCAAGCCATGGAAACTCAATTTCTTTAACCATTGATTCAAGCATTCAATATTTTATTGAGCAAGAACTTGATCAAGCATATCAATCAACCAAAGCCGATAGTGTAACGATTTTAGCTATGGACCCGATGACTGGGCGTATATTAGGCATGGGATCTCGCCCATCCTTTGATCCAACGGATTATAATAAAGTGACACCAGAAGTCCGCCGAAACTTAGCGATCAGTATGTCCTACGAGCCAGGATCAACGTTTAAAATTATTACTGGAGCAGCTGCTTTGGAAGAAGGAATTATCAATCTGAACGAAACCTTTGAGGATCCGGGCTACCTGAACATTCCCCCTCGACGAATCACAAACTGGGACTCAGATCAGAAACCACACGGTAACATCACGTTTTCGGAAGGGATGAAACTGTCATCGAATGTTGTACTCGCTCAGGTTGGAAGGAAGTTGGGTAAAGAGAAGTTTAATACGTATCTAAAAGCCTTTGGTTTCGGATCCAAAACAGGGGTCGATATTTCCGGAGAAGAAACGGGGTTACTCCTTCCACAAGCTAAGATTCTAGAAATCGACATTGCCACGATGTCCTTTGGACAAGCCAATTCAGTCACGCCGATCCAATTACTGTCTGCAATTTCTGCAGTTGCCAATGGGGGTACTCTCTACCGCCCCTATGTTGTTGACAAAATCACGAATCCCGATGGACAACTCCTTAAACAACAAAAACCTTATCCCGTACGCCAGGTAATCTCGAAATCGACGGCTTTACAAATCACACAGATCCTCCAAGAAGTCGTTAATGATGGAACTGGCCAACTGGCCAAAATTCCTGGTGTCAATGTAGCGGGTAAAACAGGAACCGCTCAGAAAGTAGATCCAAAAACAGGGGAATATTCTAGCACAGATTATATTGCAACATTTGCAGCCTATGCCCCAGCAGAAGATCCTAAAATTGCAGTCTTAATTATCATTGATACCCCAAGAACGGAAGAGGGACATCAAGGGGGAACCTTAGCAGGACCTAGAGCAAAAGGGATTATTGAGGGAGCTTTACAGTATTATGGTTTACCCGTAGCAAATGATACACAGAGTACTGTTACCATCTCACCCAGTGATTCTGCAGTTAGACCCACACCCCAACCCGTAATCCCAGAACGAACGCCTATCGAGGGGGAGGTTATAATTCCAGAGTTATTAGGTATGACAATGCGCCAGGTTGGAGAAACATTAGCAAAGTCAGAGCTTCATTTTAATTTTACTGGGAGCGGCTTAGCCCAACAACAATCACCACAAGCAGGAAAAGTTGTTACTAAGGGGACAACGATCAATATCAAGTTTTCGCCCTTATCTCAGTAACCCTTAAGTTTCCAATCTCGAACTTTGATCTTATGCTACATTGTCTTAAATCGGGGTAACCTAGGATGAGTTGTGAGTGTTGTATGTTCAGCTAAAGCTGAACATACAACACTCATTAGTAAGAAGTGGCGACTTGAAAGTGAATAAGAAATCATGGAGGAATAAACGATGCGTCTGAACCAAACTATTGATTTAATTAAAGAGGACTTGATCTCTGCCGTACAGACCTGTATTCGGATTAAGAGTGTTAAAGATGTCGAGCATGCTGCGACCGGTGCTCCATTCGGGCCTGGAATTCAAGAGGCGTTAGAATGGACCCTTGACTTAGGAGAAAAATTCGGCTTTACTGTCAAAAACGTTGACGGGTACGCTGGTCATATTGAAATGGGCAAGGGGGACCTTTTGGGGATTTTAGGTCATCTTGATGTTGTTCCAGAAGGGGATGGATGGTCTGCCCCCCCCTATAGTGCNNATAAAAGATGCTGGAATTCCTTTAAACATGAGAGTTCGTTTGATCCTAGGTACGGATGAGGAGTCTGGCTGGGCGGATATGGATTATTATCTTAAGAAGGAAGAGGTACCCCAAATAGGATTTGCACCAGATGCAGAATTCCCTTTAATTCATGCCGAAAAAGGAATTCTGCATCTGGAATTAATTCAATCTCATCCAACTTCTTTTCCTCATTTAGTACGCGTACAAGGTGGGGAACGGGCTAATGTTGTTCCAGATCTTTGTGAAGTAACCTTAAAGGAAATATCAAGTGAAGTGGTTGAAAAATTGCTGAAAAGTTTTTCATTTCCTGAAGGGGTTAGTGGAATAATCGATAGTCAAGCAACGGATCAGGAGATTAAACTTTCCTTTAAAGGAGTCGGAGCCCATGGTAGTCTACCGCAAAATGGGAAGAATGCCGTTGTTTATGCCTTGCAGTTTCTTAAGACATTACCACTAAACTCAGAAGAAAATCGCTCTCTAGATAATGTCTTGAAATACCCTGGCACAGGCTTTACAGGAGAGGGTTTTGGTATTACTCTGAGTGATGAACCCTCTGGCAAATTATCCCTCAATCTAGGCATTTTTGAATTAACATCAGACGAGACGCGTTATGTCATCGATATCCGTTATCCAGTTACTTTTAAGCGGGACGACGTTTTTCTTCCGATTGCCAAAATCGCTGAAAATGAGCATTTAATCATCAAAGTTTTAACCCACCAAGAAGCACATCATGTTCCCAAAGAGAGTGCTTTGGTTCAATCCTTGCTCAAAGCATATGCGGATGTAACGGGTCTCGAACCCTTTGCCTTTGCCATTGGTGGTGGAACCTATGCTAAAGCGCTCCCTCAAGGGGTAGCCTTTGGTCCCCTTTTCCCAGGTGAACCTGAAGTGATTCATTGTCCTGATGAATATATTTCCATCGATAATCTCCTTTTAACGACTAAAGTCTACGCCCAAGCAATTCTTAATTTAGCGGCTGATCCTGAGAATCGATAGATTATTATAATTCTTCCTAGCGTAGTAAAAAAGAGTTGCCTCCTATTGCCTTAACTTCTTTCTTGATTTGGGCAGCCCGTTCGGAGACAAGTAAGGGGGTCCATTCTTGTTCAGTGGAGTCGATCATGAAGCCAGCAAGGGCAACGCTAAGGTTTTCCGCTCCGGGTAATAGTTTGCATGACTCCTTAAATCGATCAAGAATAGGAACTGCTAAATTTTCTAGGTCGGACATAGAGGAAATCAAAATAAAATCATCACCACCGATGTGGCCGACGAAGGTTTCCTCAGTCGTTTTAGAGGCCTCATTCTGTAAAATCTCACTTAACATCTTGATGACCATGTCTCCTTGCTGGAAACCGTATAAATCGTTGTAAATTTTAAATTTGTTAAGATCAACATAAATAAGTCCAAAGGTCAAGGCCTGTTCAAGGCGCTGCCGAATCTCGAGCTCAATGCTTAGGTTGCCTGGCAATCCTGTCAAAGGGTTGGCCCCCCGAGCAATTTGGATTTGTCTCTCGGTCATTGCTTTCATAAGTTTTGCCACGGACACTAGGCCAATCGGCATCTGTTGGTTAGCCACAATGATGCCGTCATACAATTGAGCATCTGGCCGTTGCATTGCTATGCTTGACATCACTTCCAAAGGAGTGGTATCTTCCACTACTAGTGGATTTCTGTCCATAATAAGGGGAACTGTACGTTCTGAAAAAAGAGGGACACCATAGCGAGTACCTAATGCGGCAAAAAGTCGATCGCGCTGAACCACACCGACTAAACGAGAGTCATCGGTAATACCCACTAGATATTGATTTGGGTGCTCTCGGAAGTAAGTTTCGACGGTATTGACCTGGGTGTGAGTATTAAAGAGAGGCAAGGGTTCAATCATAGAAATAATCGGGTTTTGATCATGGCCTTTTAGACGTCGGGTTAGGCCCAGAATTTCCATAACGGCAGGATTAATGTTCATTCTCATAAAGGTGGGCTTTGCAACAAAAAATCCCTGAATGTAATCGACCCCTAATTGAACTACGGTGCGCATCTCTTCTTCCGTTTCTACACCTTCAGCAATTATTCGGCATCCTATACGCTTGGAAAAAGTAACAAATGTCTCTAATAAGGCCCATTTAATTGGATCAGCATTAACTCCCGCTATCAGGGATCGATCAACTTTGAGAAAGTCCGGATGTAGCTCTGCTACGGACTGTAAAGAGGAGTAGCCGGCCCCAACGTCATCTAAAGCAATCAGGTAACCCTGATTACGATAATGATCTAAAGCGTCCCGGAACGCGGAAAAATCCTCTATGGCACTTCGTTCGGTAATTTCTAGCACAACGTCGGAAGGGGCCAACCCTTTTTCATTAAGAAATTTTCTAGTATGTCCGGAGGCAAATTCGGGGTCGCTAAGAACCTGGGGGTTAATGTTGAGAAAGAGCATTTCTTTGCCTTGGGCAACAGTAGGGAAGGAAATGATTGCTTGGCGTCGACAAAGAGTTTCGATTGGATAGAGATGACCTATCTTTTCAGCAAAGGGGAAGAGGTCTGCAATATTGTTAAAACAAGTGGATCCTGGCATACGGGCTAACGCTTCAAAACCAAACACCTCACCGCTTCGGGTTTCAATGATTGGTTGAAAAGCGGCTTTCAAGTATGTGTCGGGTTCTTCGATTAGGAGGGAAATCTCTTCGCGACGAGCAAAAAAATGGGGATCCGGTTCGGATTTGTTGAGGAGGAAGGCCTCTTTCACTGCCGCATACAGTAAATAATCGGGGCCTCGACCGACTTCGTTGATACACTGAGCAAGTCCGGAACGAAGGCTTATTTTCTCGCTAACGAGTTTCCTAATTCTATGGTTAAAGCGTTCTTCTAAAGGGAGAACCCATTGTTCGATGATTCCCGTAATGTTCCAACATGTATTTTTTCCCGGAACAAAATAAACAACGAAGTCGTCCCCGCCCCTGCTTTCGAAATGAGAAAAAAGGTAGAGATTGCGTTGCTGTTTGATCGTATGATTAATTTCACGCTCAATCTCGTCTAGGATTTGTCTGCAGATTTTGTAACCGTATCGAAATTCCACCTCTTGAAATTTAACAATATCAAGATATAACACCCAGATCGTTTTCTCGTCCCTAAGTAGACGGTATAGCTTTTGTTGGCTCATATCTACCGACTTAAACATACAAAACCCCCTTTTTTGACAAAAAGATGGCACCTAATTTCGAGTCTATTTCAATGTATATTTGTATATCCTTACTACATAATAATAGCTATTTGTAAACATCTAATTAACTGAATGTTAATTAGATGTTAAATATATCCTCTTGGTATATAAAAAAAGTAATTAATTCTATTAGTGAGTCATATTTTGTAATTTCTGTCTATCTATGACTGAGTAGATACATAAACAATTCCTTAATAATTAACTCAAATTTAACATAACTTAGTAGTTTCTTAACATCAGAATAATACCTCCTTTACAGTCATGGTTTAAAATTAAACCAAGAACAAAGGAGAGGTGTTGACTTGGATATGTATGAGAGGATTATTGGTCAGACACTCGGTAAGGTGACAAAGCTACTTCTTGCTTCAGCGGGTCCCTTACAATATTTTCTCGACTCTCCTGGCGTAACCCATGTTCATTGTTTGGAGCAGGCCTATATTGTTTTGAGGAATGATGGAAAAGAGGATGTCGTCAGATTGTTTTCAGCTCATCACTCAACGCTGACAAAAGGGATATACTGGGCTGATCGAGGTTGGAAAAACGTCAATCATTTTTACAGCCATCCAGACAAGCAAGGAATCATTGGCTGGCCGGGAGCAACGGCTGAGTGCCAGTATTATTACAACAAGGCCTTCACCTTTTTCCCAAATAACGTCGATAAAGGTATGTTTTTTTTGGGAGCAGCACTACACCTAATACAAGACATGTGTGTACCGCACCATGCCTTGGGGATTGTTTTCGACGGGCACAAAGAGTTCGAAACCTGGGCGACTCAAAACTGGGATAAGTTCCCGGCAACAAGTGGTATGTATATGCCATTTTCTCACCCAGCCCAATGGATTGATCATAATGCAAGCATTTCTAACCCTCTATATCCCTTGGTATCGCAGGTCGAAGGATGTTCTGAAGAGAGCTATAAAATGGCGTCAGAAATCTTGATCCCTCTGACAATTGCCAGTTCAGCGGGTTTTTTGAATTTTGCTTCTAAGAGATTAGAATAGGTAGAAAAAGAATGTTGAGAGGGAGGGCTAGGGTTTGAAACAATTAAGGATTCTGGTATTCTCTGCAGCGTTTGGAAACGGACATTTCCGAGCGGCGGAAGCTGTTATTGAAGGAATACGTATTAAAGAGCCTTCTGCAATAATTACTCATTTAGATTTTGGAGATTTTCTAAGTAAGCGTTTAAACACCATGGTTAAAAACTTATACATGGAGATGATTAAACATACCCCGAAACTTTGGGGAAGATTTTATTATAAAACAGCTAAGCTCCAACCCGAATCCATGCTGCAACGTTTTCTTAAACAACTGGGACGAGGTGATTTTCTTAAATACATTCAGGCTTTTGAACCAGATCTCATTGTATGTACTTATCCCACAGTTTCTTCAATTCTTGCCCAACTCAGGCTTGAACGAATTCTTCATGTTCCGGTGATTACCGTAATCACAGATTATACTGTTCACAGTCATTGGGTACATCCAGGAGTTGATCGCTATATGGTGGCCTGTGCACAGGTGAAGAAAAGCTTAGTGTCCTGGGGAATTGAAGCACAACGGATTCTGGTGACTGGGATCCCGGTAAGTCCGAAATTCGAAGAGGAAATGAACCGAGGGTTTATTAATTCCAAGTTAGGCTTAAACCCGGATTTTCCTACCTTTTTAGTGATGGGAGGAGTGTACGACGGGGAAATCGTAAAAAGAATCTGTAAGAAACTCGCAGATTCTTTGCTCCCGGTTCAAACAATTGTTGTTTGTGGAAAAAACGAAAAACTATATCACTTTATAGAAGAAGTAACTGTGCAGGCTCGCAACCCCATCCTGCGGTTAGGGTATGTCCATAATGTTGAGGAATTAATGGAGGTTTCCGATCTGATTATCACGAAGGCGGGAGGGTTAACGGTTTCCGAGGCGTTAACCAAACACTTGCCGATTCTTATCTTTAAGCCAATCCCTGGCCAAGAAGACGAAAATGCTCAGTTTGTGCAAAGCGCAGGCGCAGGACATATTGCAGGTAATGAAGAGGAACTGGAACGACTTCTCGAAGGCTTTTTAAGTTCTCCTGAGGATATTAAAAGAATGCGAGAAAAAGCGGCGGTAGCTTTGCCTGGTCGCTCTACAGAACGGGTTGTCGATGATTTGATTCTACTAGCCTCGGATTTAAGAATGAAGCAAAAAATCGGATAGTTCAGTTCAACATATAGTTAAATGGTATGTAGAGTGTTAGTGGGGGTATGACAATGTCTAATGAAATGGAGATAGTGGATAAGTTGGTTCCCTTAATTGTCTCAGGCAGATACAACCCCCATGATAAACTGCCGTCTGAGAATGAAATAGCAGATCAATACAAAGTGCCGAGAATTACAGCTCGGAAGGCCTATGAAAGACTCGAAGAATTAGGGCATATCTATAAACAGCAGGGCAAAGGAAGCTATGTCAAAGACAGATCTACACAAATTGAGCTTGTTCTTTCGGGTGATGTGAGTTTCAGCCAAAAAATGATAGATAAAGGTTATGATTTTCATTCGGAGACTATTTTTTGTCGGGAGAGCAAATACAATAAAAAGATTTGTGACTATTTAGAAACTGATAAAGAGGACAGGATTTTCAAAGTAGCAAGACTGAGGTATATTGTTCAACAACCTATCGCCCTTCATATATCCTATGTTGCCAAATCAGTATTAAATGATATCGATGCTGTGGGCATGGATATTACATCGATGTTTAAATATTACCATAGCAAAGGATATACAGAACTTTGTTCAAAACCCAGTCTTTTAAGTGTATCCTTTCCCACGAAGTCTCAACGGAAACTGTTAAATTGTCCGGATTTAGTACCGCTTTTGGTCTCGGAATCAGGCTGTACGGATAAGAAGACCGGCACAGTATTGGAGTACCGCAAGATTTTTTATAGATGTGACTGCTTTTCTTATGTCATACCTTAGACAAGAGCTTCATTCGTTCTCACCATAAAGCCTTATGCTTAAAAGCATAAGGCTTTATATGCGTATCAGACCCCCATGCCTATGCGCGGTACCACTAATGGGTGAACTAAAGTAGGGAACGGTCAAGACCGTTCCCTACTGTTATCGGATCCCGCAGACAAGTAAAGAAACTTAACAAAGATTTAACAGAGTAATTACAGAGCTTTAACATGACTAACTTGGCAACAAGTTATGATGATTTCGTGGATAAACACTCACAAAGGAAGGGTAATGGATGATTAGAAAACAAAGAACCCAGATCCTAATCAAAGGTTCAGCAGAGGTTTCCGTAAACTTAGCGCAAGAAATACTCACTGTATACGAGGTCAAGACCCTTGAGGAACCCAATAATAGTCTAGTTATGGTTAAAGTGCGGGAAAGCGCTCAACGCAGCTTATTCTATCTGGGTGAGGTATTGATTACGGAATGTAAGGTTATGATCAGGGGAGCTTTAGGAATCGGTATGGTCATGGGGCATGAACCGGCACTTGCCCGCAACCTGGCAATTATTGATGCAGCTTATAATGCGAATTTACCAGAGACATTAGAATGGACAGATGCATTATTGCGTGAGGAAGTTCAGATCAATGAAGACTGGGAAGCTGTAAAGAACAAGGTCTTAAAGACCAAAGTGAATTTTGACAATATGGATGTTTAGATAAGAGGGGTAAAAAGCAGATGAATCTGGATTTGGTGCATGATATCCAAGCAGCTTATCGTAAAACGCTAGATTCAATGTCTAGACCGGGCTTGATTAAAAATATCCGTCATCAGGCAGATAAGGTGCAGATGGAGAGTGGTTGTTTTGACTCAACCTTAGTATTGGTGCTGATGCTCTTGGATACAGAAGTGAAATTCAAGGTGTATTCCGAACGGGAAGCGGAAATGGCCAAACTTATTAACCAGTTGACGTATGCTAAAGCCACGGAAGTGGAGAGTGCGGATTATATTCTTGTTCTGAAGGACGCTAAAGCGGAGGACTTGGCGGTTGCCTTGAGAAGGGCCTATCCAGGAGATTTGCTCAACCCGCACAAAGCAGCAACTATGATCATTGAAGCTGACTCTGTGAGCAACGAACGGAATTTAAGCTTAACGGGTCCTGGAATCGAAACGGAATGCTATATAGACGTCAAAACAAGCGATGGCTGGGTCGATCTACGAGCTGAAAAAAACTCTGAATATCCAATGGGAATTGATCTTATCTTTACAGATCGGGAAGACAATATTGTATGTCTGCCGCGAACAACTCAAATTACGGAACAGGTGGGTGGATAGATGGGGTATGTTGCAGTAAAAGGCGGAACTCAGGCGATTGAAGAATCGATCAAACGCCTGAAATATGAGCGCTTGAAAAAGGGCGTAGTCTTGGATTGTCACAGTATTGAAGGTGGTCTGCGCTGCCTGATCGACCAGGTTATGTCGGAAAGCAGTCTTTACAATGAAACTCTGGCAGCGCTGGCCATCAAGCAGGCCGAAGGAAGTCCTGAAGAAGCGGTATTTTTATTGAGAGCTTACCGTTCAACTTTGCCGCGCAGGCATTATTCGCGAACAGTTGAGTCTGAGGATATGCTGGTGGAGAGACGAATATCAGCCAGCTTTAAAGATATTCCCGGTGGACAAATCTTAGGGGCTGCCACTGATTATACTCATCGTTTAATCGACTTTAATTTAAATGAAGAAACAGATCAAGAGGCTATCCACTGGGTACGCGAATACTCCTTGGAAAGCGGAGTTGAGTATGACAAGACTGATTTAGCCAAGCTGCCCAAAGTTCTGGATTATCTGCGGGAAGAAGGTCTGATTCAGCCTTGTAAAAATGATGATAGTGAGCCGGACGACGTTACCAAAGAGAGTCTTCAGTTTCCGACCAGCCGCAGTGAAAGACTGCAGATTTTAACTAGGGGGCAGACAGGTGCGGTTACTTCCTTAGGGTATGTAGCCCTGCGCAGTTATGGGGCGCTGCATCCGACGGTGGGAGAATTGCGGATTGGAAATCTGCCGCTCTATGTTGATAATCCATTCAACGAACTAAGTGAGGGCGAGGATGCTTATTATATCGGCGAAATCAAAGTCACTGAGGTTGAGTCCTTGTTTCCGGAGGATGTTCAAAAATTAACGGGTCAAAAAGAGCTGGAATTCAGCCTGGGTTATGGAATCTGTTATGGACAAAATGAAAGCAAAGCGATTGCCATCAGTATTTTGGACCGTTGTCTGGAAACAGATAATCCGGAGCATTCGATCCTTAACGAAGAGTTTATCCTTTTGCATATTGACTCCGTTGAATCCACTGGCTTTATTTCACACCTCAAACTGCCTCACTATGTGACCTTCCAGTCCAAGCTGGACAGCGTCCGTAAGTCGAAAAAAGGTAAAGAAGGTCTAACAGATGAAAATCATTAGGAGCTGAATCCATGAAAATTGAGTATAATTTTGCTTTTTTTGATGAAGGGTCTAAACGAGAGATTCGAAGAGCAACCCTGAAGGCGATTGCCATTCCGGGGTACCAAGTGCCTTTTGCTTCAAGGGAGATGCCCATCGCCAGAGGTTGGGGAACCGGAGGACTACAGCTGACACTTTCCCTGGTGGGTAAAGACGACATCCTGAAAGTCATTGACCAAGGCTCAGATGAATCGGTCAATGCCGTAAATATTAAAAAGCTCATCGCCCTAACGACCGGTATAACCGGAACCGACGAAACGGCGGAAGCGACCATCATCCAATCGAGACATAGAATTCCCGAAATTCCACTCCAGGAAGGTCAGATTATGGTGCTTCAGGTACCGCTGCCAGAACCTCTGAGATATTATGAGCCGAGTGAATATGAAACCAAAAAGCTGCACGCGGAACAAGAATACAGTGGTGCCTGGCTGATGCTCTTTGAGCAAATCATGAACTACGGAACTATGTCGACAGGTGCGGACCATCCAGTTATGGTTCATGGCAGGTATGTTATGGCCCCCAGCCCCATCCCAAGATTCGATAATCCCAAGCTGAATAGTTCCAAAGCCTTGATTCTTTTGGGTGCAGGCCGTGAAAAGAAGGTCTATGCGGTGCCTCCGTATACCAGGGTTGGCTCACTTGATTTTGAAGACTACCCTTTTGGAGTTGAATCATTTCAGGAGGCGTACTGCAGATTGTGCGGAGCCAAGGGTATATTTCTGGATGAAATACTGGATGACTTAACGGGTGCCCCCTCTTATCAATGCAATGACTCCAGCTATTGTCTGCAGAATTTGAATGGAAAATCAAGAGGATGAGGGATTGTAAAATGGTAGATTTTGAACAGCCTGTCTTGTCTGTAAGTAATCTAAATAAACAATATGGCAAAGGGTGTGTCAACTGCAGAGGGGCAAAAGGGGCGCACTTGCTGAAAAATTACTGTCCTGTCTGCGGGACGGTCTATGCCTGCAGGGATATCACATTAGAGGTGTATGCGGGAGAAATATTAGGAATTGTCGGGGAAAGCGGGAGTGGTAAGTCGACCTTGATGGATTGTCTGTATTTTGATCAGGAGGTAAGCAGCGGAGAGGGGTATATCAATTCCTACAAGAGCGGAAGAGTGAATGTCTTGGCAGAATCATCCCAACAGAAACGTTATATCAGGAATCATAGGATGGGGAAAGTCTATCAGAATCCGCTGATGAGTTTGAAAATGAATTTCTCCTCGATTGGCAATATCGCCGAGAAATTGATTGCAGCCGGAAACAGGCATGTCGGAAAGATGCAAGCCAGAGGGGAAGAGCTGCTGGAGCAAGTAAATATACCGGTTTATCGTATGAAAGAAGCTCCCAAGAACTTCTCAGGCGGAATGCAGCAGAGGGTTCAAATTGCCAAGGCTTTATCGAACAATCCACCACTTCTCCTGCTCGATGAAGTAACCACAGGGTTGGATTTGTCGGTTCAAGCCAGTGTCCTTGATTTAATCAAGACCCTTCAGAGAGAGTTGAAGATTACCGTGGTCATTGTCTCGCATGATTTAGGGGTTATTCGAATGCTGGCCGATCGAACCCTTGTGATGTTGGATGGCAGGGTTATTGAACATGGCTTGACAGATCAGATTCTTGAAGATCCGCAGCATGGCTATACCCAGCAGTTAGTGCAATCATTGCTTTAGTATACGCTGTTTTTAGTGTGAAAGGTTGGCTGAGGAGAGAATGAGCAACAGGGTTGGAAGAGAACCGTGTATCCATGAGAACTGTCAATTGCACAATGCGGTGTTGGGTGAGTATACCGAGGTAGGGCTTTATAACGTTCTTGAAAACACTAAACTTAATGATTTTTCCTATACAGGTCGTTTTTGCACCTTGCAAAACGTTGAAGTCGGTAAGTTTTCCAACATTGCTGACATGGTGAGAATTGGGCCTACTGATCATCCTCTGGACAGGCCGACCTTGCACCACTTTACTTACCGCCGGATGAAGTATGGCTTGGCGACGACAGATGATGAATTATTCTTCCAGCGGCGAGCCGAGCATAAAGTCTATATTGGCCATGATACCTGGCTGGGACACGGCGCGATCATTATGCCTAGTGTGAGGATCGGCAACGGAGCGGTGGTAGGCAGTGGCGCGGTGGTTACTAAAGATGTTCTTCCCTATACCATTGTGGTTGGAGTGCCGGCTAAACCAATCAAGCAACGTTTTTCTGAAGTTGCTGTCAGAAAACTTATGGAGATCAAGTGGTGGGACTGGTCCTATGAAATCATTAAAGCAAGGCTTAATGACTTTTACCTTCCTATTGACGAATTCACAGACAAGTATTATAAAGCAGGTGATTAAGTGGAAGAGATACTAGCGATTAAGCATTTATCAAAATCGTTTATTATCCATAATTTAGACAAGCAGATTGCAGCACTGCACGATATTAGTCTCGATTTAAGAGAAGGGGAATTTGTCGGGATCACCGGGAAAAGCGGCAGTGGAAAATCAACTGTATTTAAGTGTATTTATCGAACGTATGCACCGCAAAAAGGAAGTATATGGTATAAATCAAAAAAGTTTGGTCCAGTTAACTTAGCGGAACTATCGGAACGACAGATGATTTATCTGCGGAAACATGAGATTGGCTATGTATCGCAGTTTTTAAGCACCATGCCCCGGACCACCGCACAGGAACTGGTAAAACAGGCGGTTTTGGAGATGGGGTATGAAGAAGACTACGCGGAACGGGAAGCAAATATTATGCTCGAGCATTTTGAATTGGACAGAGAATTATGGGACTGCTATCCGGGTACCTTTTCCGGGGGGGAAAAGCTGCGCCTGAATATTGCCAGGGCTATGGTAAAGCGCCCTAGGTTGTTGCTTCTCGATGAACCTACTGCCAGTTTGGATCATACCTCCAAATTAAAAGTCCGAGAACTTATCGAACAATTGAAACGAGAAGGAACAACGATGATGGGGATTTTTCATGATCTTGAATTTATGGAAAACCTCTGTAATAGGGAATACACAATGCGTGATGGAGAGTTACTGGATCTTGAAGTTTAACCAAAACCTTACAGTAGTTTAATAGGGATTTAATCATTTTCAGGTAAAATAAGATATCAGTTATCCACATTGTTAATTCAATGCAGCGGATATATTTTTCAAAATTGAGAGGAGAATAAACGTGAAAAAGATTAAATTACATGTTCTGGTGGTCATTCTAATGTCGGCACTTTTAGTAGGGTGCGCTTCTACACCTGCGACGGATTCCAACACAGGGGCCAAAGAGCCTGATACCATCACGATTGCCTGGTTGCCGAATAATGCGGCAGAGGATTTTAAGGAGACCCGGGCCGAAATCGGCAAGGCCATTGAAAAGGCCACCGGCAAAAAAGTGGAAGACAAATTAACCACAGATTACGCCATTGCTGTTGAGGCCGTAGCTAGCGGCAATGCCCAGCTTGCCTTTCTCGGAGGGGAGTCTTATGTTGAGGCTCACAAAAAAAATCCTAAGGTTCTTCCCCTGGTGGTGAATAGTGGGGTGTCAGGAACCTTGAAAGACGCCATGTATTATAGCCGGATTGTCGTTAAGAAAGGTAATGAAGATCAATACCTTTCCGGCACAGACTATGCTCTGGATAACATAGTAGGGAAAAAGTTCTCTTTCGTTTCAACCAGTTCAACGTCAGGCTTTAAAGTGCCTTCAGCAGGAATCGTTTCCTATTTCTCAAAACAAGATAAATGGAAGACTCTGAAGGCGGAGGATCTGCTGCAAGGGGGCAGTGATAAATTTTTCAAGCAAGTGATTTTTGGGGGTTCTCACCAGTTATCCTTAGTCAACGTGCTCACGGATAAATCTGATCTCTCAGCCGTCGACGATTTTGATGTAGTGAGCTATGTGGATCTCACTTCAGGAACAGACAACAGGCCTGGAGCTGTCTATACGGTCAAGAGGGGTGCTTCTAACCCGTTCAGCAAACTAGTCGATAAGCAATTCGTAGTCATTGTATCCTCCCCAGTCATTAATGCCCCAATTGCTGTTAATACCGGAGCCTTAAGCCAGAAAACTGTGGAGGCAATCACTCAAGCGTTTACCTCCGATGAGGTTACCAAGAATGAAAAGATCTTCATACCAAAGGGGTCTAAAACTAAAGGGTTTTTCAATGCTCCTCAGCGTTTTCTGACAGTGGAAGATTCCTTCTATCAACCCATCCGCGATCTGAGCAAGTAAATAACGTTCTAGGGTTGGATAACGGAAATTAGAGGATTGAAATGAGGGCGTCAAAGTTAACCACATCCATGGTATCAATTGGGTAAGGTTGCCTCGACGCCTCATTCTCAGTCTAAGCAGAGAAAGGAAGTAGAGCATGTCGTTATTAGAACTAAAAAACGTCAGAAAATATTATAACCAAGAAACTTTGGCCTTAGACGATGTCAGTTTCTCTGTCGATGAAGGCGAATTTGTTTCCATCATCGGTCCTTCCGGAGCAGGAAAGTCAACCCTTTTGCGCTGTATTAACCGGATGATTGAAGCAAACAGTGGGGAAATATCCGTTGACGGCGTTATTTCTTCAAGTCTAAGCAAGAAAAAGTTACGCAAGCTAAGAACAAAGATCGGCATGATCTTTCAGCATTACAACCTGGTTGATCGGCTGACCGTTATCGAGAACGTGCTCCACGGCAGGCTCGGCTATAAATCAACCCTGGCGGGGGTCTTAGGCAGATACAGCCCGGAGGAAAAAGGGCAGGCTTACCGAATTATTAAGATTTTGGGACTGGATGAGCAAGTTTATAAGAGGTGCGATCAGTTAAGCGGCGGTCAAAAACAGCGGGTTGGAATCGCCAGGGCTTTGGTGCAAAATCCTAAAATTATTTTATGTGATGAGCCGATTGCTTCCTTGGATCCTAATGCTTCGAAGATTATCATGGATCATTTGAGAAATATTTCCACCGAGATGGGAATAACTGTGATTGTAAATTTGCATCAGGTTGAAGTAGCCTTGAAGTATTCGGACAGAATTATCGGCATTAACAGGGGAAAGGTTGTTTTTGACGGATCTCCAGGCGAGCTAACGACTCGACAGATTCAGGATATCTATGGTTCAGAGTCCGAAGATTTGATTATTGAGCTAGGAGAAAGACATGCGGGATGATATTTTTAGCAAACGAAGGAATGGCAATCTGGTATTCTTTTCGTTATTAATTAGTCTAACCGTGGGCTCGATTATCATAACTCAGTACGATGTACTGAAAGGGTTTACCAGTATTTACAAGGCAATAATCTGGGGGGGCGGCAATTTTTATCCTGATGCCAAGTCAATGAGGATATTGCCCGAGGTTTTACCCAAATTGCAGGAAACGGTGTTAATGGCTATTGCTGCAACAACCGTAGCAGCCTTTTTTGCCTTGTTCTTGTCCTTGGCTGGTTCCAAAACTACACGTCTAAACAGAATATTTGGTATTGTAAGCAGGGGGATCGCTTCTCTCTTTCGGAACATACCGCTCGTGGCTTGGGCCATGGTTTTGATGTTAGCGTTTAGTCAAAGTCCACTGACCGGTTACTTTGCGCTGTTTTTTTATTCTCTCGGCTTTCTGACCCGTGCTTTTATGGAAACGCTGGAGGAAGTGGGCAATAACTCGATTGAAGGCTTGCAAGCGACGGGTGCCGGTTATTTTCATATCATATTTCAGGCAGTTTTGCCTTCCAGCCTGCCCCAGATGATCAGTTGGCTATTATACAATATTGAACACAATATTCGCGACGCCACCTTGGTGGGAATCCTCACCGGAACGGGGATTGGCTTCTCCTTTGATTTGTATTACAAAAGGTTTGATTACCATGCTGCCAGCCTGGTTGTGATTCTGATCGTGATCACAGTTATTTTCATTGAATTTGTATCAAATAATATTAGAAGGGTGATTTTGTGATGCAATTTGAAGAAGTAATAAGAAAAGAATCAATAGTTATTTGTGAGCAGTTAAGCAGTTATTCAACTAAAGATACTGTGAACTATGGCACAATCAAACCCCTGAATAGACCGGCATTAGCTATAAGAGGAATACTGCTGCTTTTAACAGCTTTGACAATCTATTTTTTCGTCACGATTGATTATCAGAGTGTCGACCTTCTCCAGAGTATTGCCATTACATTCGAGAATTTTAAGACGGTATTTCTGCACCCTCAATCAAATCGGTTTAGTTTAGGGGAAGCTTTCTACAATGTTGTGGTGACTTTAGGGCTGGCCTTTTTGACAACCTTAATCGGTGGAATAGTCGCGTTGTTTTTGGGGCTGCTCGGCGCTCAGAATTTGGCTCCCAAACAAGTAACCAATTTTATCAAAGGCTTTGTCGCTTTTGTCAGAGCAGTGCCAACCATACTATGGGTTTTAATCTTTGCCGTTGCCGCTGGACTGGGCAGTGCTGCTGCGGTTATTGGTATGAGTTTTCATTCGATTAGCTATTTGACTAAGGCCTATTCCGAGTCTTTTGAGGAGTTAGACCGCAGTGTTATTGAAGCTTTAAAGGCCAGTGGCGCCAATTGGTGGCAAATTGTTTTTCAGGCGGTTATCCCTTCCTCGATTACTTATTTGCTTTCCTGGACTTTCTTGAGGTTTGAAATAAACTTCGCCAACGCCATTGCCATGGGTGCTGCTGCCGGAGCAGGCGGGATTGGTTTCGATCTGTTTATGGCCAGCGGTTTTTATTTTGATCTGAGGGAAGTCGGGCTGATCACATATTTTGTCTTAGCTTTTGCAATTGTTCTGGAGGTGGCTTCTATGAAGATAAAGGGTAAGCTCCAAAACAGGACGTAAGCTTCATTAACCCTGAATTGAGGATAGACTTGGCAGCTCATTTTAAACGCAAGGAGTAATAATACATGAGAACTAAGAAGATATGTATTTACAACGCCCAGATTATTTTACCTGACAAAGTTGTCAGGGGGCATATCCTAATTGAGGGTCATAAAATTTCAGAGGTGGCGGAAAACAGTTTCCCCAGTGTCAAATGTTATTCGGACACTACTGTGATTGATGCGGAAGGGTGTTATGTTATGCCCGGAATGATCGATCTGCATAGTGATGCAATCGAGAAAGAGATCCAACCCAGGCCGAATACCTTATTTCCGATAAATATGTCCTTCTATGAGCTGGAAAAAAAGCTGGCCGTGAGCGGGATTACAACCATGTACCATTCTTTGAGCTTGAGCGACGAGTGGGGAGTGCGCAATACGGATATGGTTATCAATATTATCAATAGCATAAACAGGCTTAAACAGACTCGCTCCATGATCAATCACAAAATACATCTCAGATATGAGTTGACTTTTCTGACTGGGGTTAGTGTCTTGGAAGGTCTTGTTCGGGATAAGCGCATTGATTTTATGTCCTATATGGACCATACTCCGGGTCAGGGACAGTTTAAAGATGCGGAAGCACTTAAGGACTTTACCATCCAATCGTATGGTAAAAATGAGCGGGAAGTTGAAGATTCCATGGATAAAATCATCGAGAACCAGGCCAGGATCGATTGGTTGAAACTAATTAGTTTAGCCAAAATCGCCAAAAGTAAAGGGATTAGATTGGCGTCCCATGATGATGATACAAGAGGGAAAATAGATAAACTCCTAGCGTATGAAGGGACAGTCAGCGAATTTCCCATTAATCTTGAAACTGCCGTCTACGCCAGGTCCAAAGGGATTCATGTCTGCGTTGGTGCTCCCAATATTATCCGCGGTAAGTCCCACAGTAATAACATGAAAGCGATTGATGCCATCACTAATAATGCTGCTGACATTGTATGTTCTGATTATCTGCCGAGTGCTATGCTTCCGGCAGTTTTTCATCTAACTAAGGAAGGGATTAATCTAACAGAAGCAGTTAAGATGGTAACGTTAAATCCGGCTAAGGCTTTGGGGATTGACAGTGAGGTCGGAACTGTAGAAGTTGGTAAATGTGCGGATTTAATCTTTGTTGAAATGCATCAGGATTATCCCATACTTCGTAAAACTCTGGTAGGCGGGAACATTGTTTTTCAATCGGATTTTCAGGCGTTCAACACCGAAAGGGTTGAAAATATATGTTGATCAGAGAGGCCGCAGAGACTGAACTGCCAGAACTTCTCCGAATTTTACCGTCGGGATCATTGGCCCGGGTATGTGTGACAGCACAAACTCAGGCCAGAAAGGGTTAGGATAGTTATGAATGTTGAAGAAAGAGAAATGTATGACTTCGCCAACATTTTAATGCATTCCGTCGGTTCTAAATTGAAACTAGAACACAAACGCTCTGTAATTAAAGTAAGGGAAAAAACATCTCAGATGGACCTGGTTACGGAACATGATTTATTAATTGAAAAACTATTGGTAAACGCCATTCTAGGAAAGTACCCTGGGCATGGAATACTAGCTGAGGAATGCCAAACGTGGGTTAGTGATGATCTTGGCGGGTATACTTGGGTCATCGATCCAATTGACGGTACCATCAATTACTACCGCTTTGGTAAGGATTACGCCATCTCGCTAGCCTTGTATTGGGATGAGAACCCGATTTTTGGCCTGGTCTATGATGTTGCAAACGGCGTTATGTATAGTGCAGGGCAGGGTGAAGGGGCAATAATGAATGGGTACCGTTTGAATATTTTGCCAGATCGGCACGAGAGGCTGAACAAAGCGGTTGTTGGCATTAGTTTGAGAACTATGAGAGAATTCACAGATATGGGAATGGATGTTTTAGGGATGCTGTCCAGGGCGCAGGCCTACAGATATTTAGGCTGTGCATCCCTAGAGTTATGCAAGGTTGCCAATGGGGAATATGATCTGTTTATTTCGTCAAATGTCCATGAGTGGGATGTTGCAGCTGCAAGGATTTTTCTGGAACAACGTGGGGGAGGGATTCTCATACGAAGAAAAGACGATAACAGATCACGTTGTGGCAAGCTATTGGTAGTTGCTTTCCATTCACCTTTGATCTGGGAGGAAGCTTTTGAATACCTTCCCCCATCCCTTAGAGATAAATTTGAAGATTAAGGCTTAAGCAAAACTAAAGGAGAAGAATATGAAAGCTGATTTGCATTGTCATTCCAGAGTGTCTGATGGCTCACTTGAAATAAGAGAAATAGTGTCAATAGCCCAAAAAATAGGGATTAAGGCGTTGTCCATAGTTGACCATGATACGGTTGATGGGCTTGCGGAAGCGGAAAATGCTGGTAAAGAATATGGCGTTAGTATTATCTCCGGTATTGAAATATCTGCCTATGACTATCGAAGAGGCAGGAAAGCACATGTTTTGGGTTTTCTGATGGATAAACCTCAGCAAGTCGGAGAAGTATGCAGACCCATGCTAATTAAAAGGCAGATAACTTCTGAAGGGATAGTAGAAAGACTTTCTGAAGCGGGTTATTCAATAACTTGGGACTTCGTGAAAAAGATCTCTAGGGGCAGTACGAACGTCTATAAACAGCATATAATGCATGCTTTGATGGAGCTAGGATACACATCAGCTTTAAAAGCTGATTTATACAAAAAGCTTTTTGCTAAACCTAAGGATGGGAATCCAGGCGGAATAGCTTATCAAGAGATACAGTACATTGATGTTTTTGAAGCGGTTAAAGTGATAAAACAAGCTGGAGGAGTGGCAGTACTTGCTCATCCGATAGGATATAAAAACATGGAGCTAATCCCTGAACTCATAGATGCTGGCTTAGATGGGTTGGAAGCGTGGCACCCAAGTCACGATGATGCGGCTGTTAACCTTATCATGTCCGAAGCAGAAAAATACGGGTTAATCTTGACGGGTGGTTCTGATTTTCACGGCATGTATGAAGGTAAGCCGAATCTTCTGGGAAGCTGCTATACATCAAGGGAATGGCTTGAGTTGCTTTATGAGCGTAAAAACAATAAATCACATTTTAGTCCGATTTAGGACTTGCTTCATATAATTGTAAAACTTTAACAAATAATTTACACTTTTTTAATCAATACTTTACGGTCTTGTGTTACCATTATATGAGCACCCATGCAACTATTTCCAAGATATAAATAGTTCTTGAAATTAGTTCTTTCAGCATGGAGTCAATATTATCAACTTGTTTTTTAAGAAGGAGGAGAATTTACCTGTGAGAAAATCCAAGTGGCTAATTTGGTCGATTATTATTTCCATGCTGCTGACCATGAATTTCAGTTCAATGGTTATGGCAAGCAGCTCTCCAACAACAACGTTAACTTATCCGGACTACCCGAATTTAGAGCTTAGCTTGATTGCCAGGTATGATACAGGAGCAGAGGCGGGGGCAGAGATTGTCAGTTATGAGCCCAAATCAAAAAAAGCTTTTCTTGTGAATGGAGCCGAGAAGTCATTAGATATTTTTGATTTGTCCCAGCTCAGCGGTTCTATGAATGACGTTACTCAATTGAACACTATAAAACGCATAAGTATTACCAACTTAGGTGAATCTTTTAGCAAAGTCAGTGACATTACGAGCGTAGCAGTGGAGCCTAATGGAAAATTCATTGCTGTGGCAGTTTCGGCAGAACCGAAAACCGATAACGGGAAGGTTATCTTCTTTGACTTAGAGGGGAATCTCTTAAAGGCACTTGAGGTAGGGGCACTGCCTGATATGGTGACTTTCACACCCGATGGCAAAAAGGTTTTAGTCGCCAATGAAGGAGAACCCAGTGATGATTATGCTGTTGATCCCGAGGGCACGGTTTCCATTATTGATGTCTCTGCAGGAGCTAGCCAAGCCTCGGTGGTGACGGTCCGGTTTACAGATGAGGTTGTAGTTGATAAGAATGTGCGCATCGCTAAACCTGGCGCAGCTCAAGCCCAGGATTTTGAACCGGAATACATAGCTGTGGAAGCGGACAGCAAAACCGCTTATGTCAGTTTGCAGGAAAACAATGCTATTGCCAAGCTGGACATCGAGAACAAAAAATTTACTCGTGTCTACGGTTTGGGATATAAGGATCACTCTGTAATAGGGAAGGGAATGGATGCATCCGATAAGGATGGCAAGATCAATATTAGGCCTTGGCCTGTACTGGGTATGTATCAACCAGATGGTATTACATTATTGAATGTTAATGGCAACAGCTACTTGCTGACTGCTAATGAAGGGGATTCCAGAGATTATGCCGGCTATTCGGAAGAAGGAAGTATCGGTAAAATCAAAGGAGATATAGTCCTGAAGGCCGAGCATTATTCTGGGTATAGTCAGAAGCAGTTGGATGAAATGGTTGCCAAGGGACTTTTTGATGATAAGCAGTTAGGACGCCTGAGCATTACAACAGCCAACGGCAAGAATGCCGATGGAAAATATGAAGCGCTATACAGTTATGGCGGACGTTCTTTTTCGATCTGGAATACTAAAGATTTCACTCAGGTGTTTGACAGCGGGGAAGACTTGGAAAGAATTACGGCCCAGGCCTTGCCTGACCAGTTCAACGCCAACAGTGAAAAGAATGGTATGGACAATCGCAGTGATAATAAAGGTCCCGAGCCCGAAGGAGTGGAGATCGGAAAAATCGGTGACCAGGATTATGCCTTTGTTGCGTTAGAGCGCATCGGTGGAATCATGGTATATAATGTCAGCAAACCTGAAAAGCCTGTCTTTGTCGGTTATTATTCCAGCCGCGATTTCTCCCAGGAGGGGATCGCAGGGGACAGTGCTCCTGAGGGATTAAAGTTTGTTTCTGCAGAAAACAGTCCAACAGGAAAACCTCTGCTCTTAGCAGCGAATGAGTTTTCAGGAACAGTTGCAGTTTTCGAGATCAGTGTATCGACTAAGAAGAGCATTACGATTCTTCATACCAATGACACCCACTCCCGTGTCGTCGAAGGAAAGTATGACGGGATGGGATTTGCTAAAATTACAACTATGATCAAACAGTACAAAGCCCAAAATCCCAATACTCTGGTCCTAGATGCCGGGGACACCTTCCATGGCCAAACAATTGCCACCCTGGAAAAAGGTGAGAGTATCGCTAAACTTATGAATGTCATGGGTTATGATGCCATGACCGCAGGTAACCATGATTTCAATTATGGCTATGAGCGTTTGCTGGAACTGGATGGCATGACCAACTTCCGATATTGAGCGCCAACGTGAAGAAAACTGATGGCAAGAGACTCTTGACACCTTATAGCATCAAAGAAGTTGATGGTTTCAAGATTGGCATCTTTGGTTTGGCTACCCCGGAGACTACCTATAAAACCCATCCTAAGAATGTGGAAGGCCTAACCTTTGTTGACCCTGTGGAAGAGGCCAAAGTGATGGTAGCTGAACTCAAAGGCAAGGTGGATGTCATCGTTGCTTTGGCTCATCTTGGGATGGATAAATCCAGTCAGGACACCAGTATTAAACTTGCCCAGGCCGTACCGGAGATTGATCTCATTGTAGACGGTCACAGCCACACCACATTGAAAGACGGCATGATGGTCGGTAATACCCTGATCGCCAGTGCCGGAGAATATGATAAAAACCTTGGCGCTATCCAACTAACTTTTGAAGGTAAAAAACTAATCGCTAAAAAAGCCGGACTGGTCACCAAAGAGGAGACTGAATGGATAGCAGATGATAAAGACGTTCTGAATCTCGTTAACGGGATTAAGACTGAACAGGGAAAAGTATTGTCTCAGGTTATTGGGAAAACCGCAGTTAAGTTAGATGGTGAGCGGGAACAGGTCCGCAAGGGTGAGACCAACCTAGGCAACCTCATAGCCGATGCCATGATAAGCGTATCCGGAGCTGATGCGGCCATTACCAATGGTGGAGGGATCCGTGCCAGCATTGAAGCAGGAGATATTACTAAGGGACAGATTATTACCGTATTACCTTTTGGCAATTATATCGTGACCAAGAAAGTGAAGGGTGCGGATATAAAGTCGGCCTTGGAGCTTGGGGTTAAGCCCTATCCTGAAGAGAACGGTGCCTTTCCCCATGTATCAGGCATGACTTATACCATTGATCCCTCCAAGCTGGCTGGAGAGAAAGTGACTTCCATTTTAATCAAAGGGCAGCCATTAGATATAAATCAAGACTATGTCTTGGCTACCAATGATTTCATGGCCGCCGGTGGAGATGGCTATACTATGTTAGCCGATGATGCTACTGCCAATGAGTATCCGGCTCTGGATGAAGCGGTGATCAGCTACATTCAGGCCAAGCAAGTGGTCGAACCAAAGGTGGAGGGCAGAATTGCCGCGAAACCGGCCACCTCCACTTCCATCTATATCGTCAAACCTGGAGATGTACTGTGGAGGATTGCCAAGCAATACGGTACGACCTGGGAGAAGCTTGTGGAAATCAATAAATTAAAGAATCCGCACTTGATTTTCCCGGGACAAGAGATTATCGTGCCGGCACAATAGTAGTACAGCACAGGTGTAGGCAAACCATTAGCTGCATCTATGAATAAAAATATAATTACTAAATAATGAAAGGAAAAAAGATGAATACAAACCAAAAGGCCGCAAGAGTTGCCGATATAACTTTACGCCAAGCTGCAATAATTGCAGGACTCGGCTTAATAATCATGACAATAGCTGCTATTTTTGCTGAATTTGCTCGCACCGGTCTTACAGTTTGGGGAAAATCCTTATACCAGATTTCAACTTAACCATTGCGATCTTTACTTTTATTGGGGAATTGGTGCTTATGTTCTGGCTTTTGATTAAGGGCGTAAAGGTTAAATTAGATTAGGAAAATGAATTTGCCGCCAAAGAAAAACTTGAAATCGTTCTTGCGATAGAGAAATCAACACAAAGGATTCCCGCCTGAATTAGCTGGAATCCCTTGTGTTATTTGAAGGTTATCTCCTGGAACAGCAACTTTCAACCACAGAGCTTATTCCTGAAATGTTTAATTTTATTGAACGTTCTTTAATTGGGGACATTCCTCCAACCCTAGAGTAACGCTCCCAAGAGGAGTTGTGTCCCCTAACATAAACTTAGGAAAACTGAGGAGGCAGAGATGAGGAATAAAGTATTAATCAATCGGCGTAATTTCTTAAAAGGTTCTGCCATAATCAGCAGCCTGGCGGTAGCGGGGGGCTTCTGGAGGGCTGCTGAAAACGGGGTGTTCAGTACCGGGAAAGGCCCTGCTTATACGGCCTGGGAAACAAGTTTTAATGGTTTAGAAGGATTAGTAAATGCAGCGATTTTAGCTGCTAATGCCCACAATGCCCAACCCTGGCTTTTCAAATTAGGAAACTCAACGATAGACCTTAAAGCAGATACTGGAAGAAATCTCGGCCCTGTTGACCCTTATTTAAGAGAGATGTATATCAGTTTAGGCTGTGCCCTGGAAAACTTAATCGTTGCAGCAAAGGCACGGCTATTTTCTTACTTCCTATATCCTTGAGTTCACTCATAACATAATCGATAATGTTTTTGATCTGCAATCCATTTCGTTCCAGTACCGCCTTTAACAGGGGCAGTCCGGCATTTGCCTTACCCGCAAAACAAATCAAGAATTTTAAATCCTTGGCTAGGTATGGACCGCCAAAGCCGGGGCCGGGGTTAAGGTAATGACTTAAGAAAACTGCCAGTTTACTTATTTGGACCGAAATGCTACTTCACCTTATCGTTTTTATGATGCTAGTGGTTGCTGCAATTCTTATAGTTGTTGATTCAATCAGTAACTTCCACCATACCAATTTCTCACTACTAACACTCATTAATAATGCCCTGCTGCTTCTGATCATCAAGGAAATTATTTGGACCGTTCTTCGTTTTTTTAAGCAGGAAAAGTTTAGTCTTAGCCCTTTCATATATATAGGGGTAATTTCGAGTGTCCGGGAAATATTATTTTTAGGTATTAAAAATTCCATCGAAAAAAACGTAGGGTTAAACCTTAGCCTTGAGATTCTAATTAACGCTGTTGTTGTCTTCCTATTAGTACTATCCTATTACCTTTTTAAAAAGGCACGGATTTTAGCTGGGCAAGATTCTTAAAAACTGCAACAGTTCCATTACTGGGGGAGGGTACACCCGGTTCAAAGATATTTTAGATATTCCGGTTACATTGGCAAAGAAAGAACTACTAATGTAAAATTTGTATGGGATGAAGTCAACTAAATAGACTATAATGGAGCCGGTTACACGAGCCTAATGGCCACAGAGGCCCGAAATCAAGCTCAACCCCTGCATCAGTTCAATGGTAACCGAACTAGCGAATGCGGCTCAAATGATCGCAGAAAGGGCTTTGTCGGTGGAACGCTTCAAGCTTTAGGGTCAGGTATGGTAGAGATAACCCTGCAGAGCAAACTGCAGGGTTATCTCTATATCAAGGGAATTTCGGCGACTATAGGTTTCTGGAATGCTCAGTGATTTCGCACAATTTAACAGGGTGTTTACACATCGATAATCTGATTTTAACTTTAATGTTGTAATATATATAATTCGATGAGGACTTTGAGTTGTTGAATTTGAAAGGAGATGGATGGCTATATATAGTATCATCAGTCAATAATATTTAACAATAACTTTACATGCCGTTCATTCAGACTTAACATACAACTATTATGATATAGGTAGTTGTTCTTTTAGAATCAAAATTCTTAAAGGAGGGCCTTTATTGGAGGGAGTTATGGTGTGGCCAAAATTTTACTCGTAGAGGACGAGGTTCAAATTCAAGAACTAGTCCAGGTTAACTTAGAAAAAGATGGGTTTACTGTAATAAACGCCTTGAATGGCGAACAAGGATTAGAACTTGCCAGGAGAGATAAACCAGACCTTATTATTCTTGATCTAACGCTACCCCTGATTGATGGATTTGATGTTATCAAAACACTGCGTGCACAGAAGGATACCCAAGCTATTCCAATCATAATTCTAAATGCCAGCGACGATGTAATGGATAAAATTATCGGACTTGAGCTTGGCGCCGACGACTACTTATCTAAGCCTTTTAGTCCTAGAGAATTATCCGCCAGGATAAAGGCTAGACTTAGAGAAGTTCAACGTAAAACTGATACCAAAGATAGCCCACTGAGGTGGGGAGGATTGGAGATCTCGAAAGAAAGCTATACTGTTACCCTAGCTGAAGAACCATTAAATTTAACTGTGAAGGAATTTGAATTACTAGTTCTCTTTGTAACAAATCCTTACCAGGTATTCAGTCGAGAATATCTAATTCAAAAGATCTGGGGTAACCTTTCCGGCACAGGTACCAGAGCACTTGATGTCCATATCAGTCATTTGCGCAATAAATTAAAATCTTTAGGACCAGTTCTCGACTCGGTACGTGGAGTCGGCTACACTTTTGTTCGCAGAGTATAAAGATGGGAAACTTAACTCAAATTTTAGGTTGACATATTTAATGAGAGCAAAATTAATTTTCTCATTAATACCAATCAAAAAATATAAAGTTTGTGGCGTATCAGTGCAACTTTAGATTCATGTAAACTGGAGGTAAATCAGTTTGTCACGTCTTCACAAAAAAATGTCCCAATTTAATTATTTGAACAAAGACAAGGTGATAGTCAACGGTTTAAAGCGAATACGAGACTTAAAATTACCCAAATTTGGACATTTAAATAAATCGAAGTTAATTGTAAACATTTTCAAGAGATTTCATAACTTAAAAATAGCTTTTAAGATTATATCTATAGTACTTTTTATTGCAACTTTTATGGGGGGAATCGGTTACACAGGCTATATTTTCTACCAAGAACAGAATTCTTCAATTAATGAGATGTACGCAAGTTCATTATTATCTGTTAACCTTCTTAACGAAAGCTACGCCGATATCAGATCAATAGAAGCATTATCCTTGGAGATGCTTTTGGCTCCAATTGAAGTAATTCGACAACAAACAATCTTAAATAAAATTCATAAACACGAGAATGCCTTTGATACATATCTTAACTCCTATGCCACCATTGCCCAAAATTCTTACGAAGCACCACGATTAGAAAAATTAAAAGAAGCCATTACTCAGTATAGGGCTGAAAGGCAGAAGGCCTTCGATATTGTTGATCAAGACATATTTGATCAGGCAACTAAATCAGATGCTTACTACTACTATTCAACTAATGCCTTAGTTTATATTGATCAAATACATATAGTACTGGACGATCTTATTGCTTATAACAACAAAGCAGCAACCAAAACCATTGACCAGAACAATCAAGATTTTCGGCAAGCCAGCAGAATTTTATTAATCCTCCCTTTCCTGGCAGTTATCATTGCCCTGACTATAGGAATAATCGTGGCGCGCCTCATTGCCAAGCCTCTGCAAGCCATGATAAAAAGTGTGCAGCAAGTGGCGAGCGGGAATCTCGCTATCGAAGTGCAAAAAAGTCATTCATCTAATGACGAAACAGGGCAACTGGCTGATGCCTTCAATATCATGACGACTAACTTGCGTCATCTTGTAAGCCAAGTATCCCAATCCAGTCGGTTAGTTACAAACTCTGCCGAAGATCTCCAATCTAACACAGCAGAGAACTCAAGTGCTGCAGAACAAATTGTAGCCGCAATGTCTGCAGCTGCCTCTGACACTGAAAAACAAGCGGTTACCATTAATGACGCATCCGTTGCCATCCAACAGGTATCTGCAAGTGCTCAGCAAATCGCAGCTACTAGTAGCCTTGTTGCCGATCTTACTGAGAAAACAGCAATAACAACCAAAAACGGTCAGAAAGCTATAGACAAAGTTGTTAACCAAATGTCCATTATAGGCGAGAGAACGGAGCAGATCCAGAAAACTATTACCAATCTTACTTTGAGTAATGAGCAAATTCGCGATATTATTAAATTTATTCGTGGTCTTGCTGCACAAACCAACTTATTGGCTCTTAATGCTGCAATTGAAGCCGCACGGGCAGGCGAACATGGGCGCAGTTTTACAGTTGTTGCCGCAGAAGTGCGGAAACTAGCTGAACAGTCTCATGAAGCCTCTCAGCAAATTAGTTCATTGATTCATAAGAACCAGGACAATATTAACTCCACCGTTTCAGCAATGAATGCTGCCGCGAATGATGTTCAGGAGGGAATTAATGTTGTTGAGATAGCAGGCCAAGCATTTTCAACAAACCTTGAACACATAGAACAGGTTTCAACACAAGTTAGGGAAATCTCCTCCTCAATTCAGCAAGTTGCCATAGGTAATCAACAGATCGTCGACTCTATCTATAGTATCAGCAGTTTTAGCCAGGTTACTGCAGAACGGGTACAGTCTGTGACAGACACCATTGCGGTACAAGCAACTACCCTAAGCCACATGGCAAGGGAAAGTCAAGACCTAACCGTAATCGCCCAAGAACTACTAACAGCTATACAAGAATTTAAATTATAATGAGGTCATACTTTATACCTATTATTGTGTAATTTTCATGCCACATAAGACAAGCAAAATCCAAAATTCCCTGCAAAACAAAGAAATAGTTACTATCGATTTCTTTGAATTTATAACTCATTCTTGACTGTAAAACACCTTTAATAAATAATGTCCTAAAGTTAAAAAAATTAACCTTAACTTAACACAAACATCTCTGAGACTTTACAAACGTATTATATAATCAAACTGTACTCGATGAATCAAAAATCAAGGAGGAATATCATTGTGTTTTTAACCAAAAGAAAAGTTTTCACAGGGATTATGGCTGGAGTACTAGCATTGGCTCTCGCCGGATGTGGGGCAAAAGCTCCAGCAGCAGACACCAGTAAAACTCCAAGTGAACAACCAAAAGCAGTAGTCAACGAGCCAAGTTCAAAATCAGTATCTTTAACTGGGGCCGGAAGTTCATTTGTAAATCCTCTTATGACACAAATGGTTGACAAGTATCACTCTAAATATTCCCAATTACAAGTTAATTATCAATCTGTGGGCAGCGGTGCAGGTATCAAACAAATTTCCGAACAAACCATTGATTTTGGAGCTACTGATGGTCCGATGACGGATGACCAACTGAGTAAAGCTAAGGGTGGAAAGATTTTGCAAATTCCTCTTTCTTTAGGTGCCGTGGCGGTTGTTTATAATTTGCCGAACGGACCACAAGAGTTGAAGATGAGTTCAGCAAATCTTGCGGATATTTTCTTGGGAAAAATAACCAAGTGGAATGATCCCAAAATTGCAGCAGATAACTCAGGTGTTACCCTTCCAGATAGTGCAATAACTGTCGCTCACCGTTCTGATGGCAGTGGTACATCCTTTATCTTTACAGATTATCTGAGTGAAGTCAGTGCGGATTGGAAATCAAAAGTTGGCAAAGGTACATCACTTAACTGGCCGGTTGGAGTGGGCGGCAAGGGTAATGAAGGTGTCGCTGGTGTTGTTAAACAGACCCCTGGATCGATTGGTTATGTAGAATTGGCTTATGCGCTGCAAAATAAAATTAGTTATGTTACTATGATGAACAAAGACGGAAAATGGGTACTACCCAGCGCGAAAGGGGCTAGCGCTGCAGCAGCTGCTGCTAAGATTCCAGATGATATGAGGGTTTCCATCGTCAATGCTCCAGGGGCGGATGCCTACCCGATCGCTGGATTTGTGTGGGGTTTAGTGTATCAGCAACAAACGGACAAAGATAAAGGGTTGGGTTTAGTTAATTTTATGGAATGGGCTATTCATGAGGGGCAAGATTTAGGCGAACCATTACATTATGCCAAGCTACCTGACAACCTCGTTACTCGGATTGAAGCAATGCTTAAATCCATAACTTTTGAAGGTCAGGCTCTGCTGAAATAGTGATTTAATTAAATAATATACAATTTTAGACACGTAGGTATGGCTCAGCGTATGCTGGGCTTTGCCACGTTATTTTGACAAAGGAGAAGAAAGGGATGGCAAGTAGAACAAAAATAGGTAATATCTCTCTCGGTGATCTAGTTTTACGCTATACTTCCTTTTTAATGGCAGGCTCATTGATCGGAATTATGGCTTGGATTGGAGTGACAATGTTCAGGTCCGCTGGGGAAAGTATTACCAAGTTCGGTCCAGGCTTTATTACAAATAGGGTATGGGACCCCGTCAGGGAAGAGTTCGGAGCACTTACATTTATTTATGGTACTCTGGTTACTTCACTCATTGCTCTAGTCATTGCTGGTCTGATCGGCGTAGGGGTAGCAATATTTCTAAATGAAATTGCCGCTCCCAAAATCAAAGTAACGGTATCTTTTCTGGTAGAATTACTGGCGGCTATTCCGAGCGTAGTTTACGGACTTTGGGGAATATTTATTCTCGCTCCTCTATTACGGAACCATATAGAGCCATGGCTGGGCAAATGGTTTGGCTTTTTACCCATATTTCAGGGGACCCCTTCTGGTCTGGATATGCTGGCCGGAGGTTTAATTTTGGCCATCATGATTTTGCCCACGGTAGCGGCAATTTCCCGTGAAGTTATAGCTACTGTCCCAATTGCCCAAAGGGAGGCCGCCTTAGCTTTAGGGGCCACAAAATGGGAGATGATCCGGATTGCGGTTTTGCCTTATGCCAAGTCAGGGATCTTGGGTGGAATAATGTTAGGCCTAGGCCGGGCCTTGGGAGAAACAATGGCTGTGACCATGGTCATCGGGAACCGACCGGATATCTTACCTTCTCTATTTTCCCCAGCTTATTCAATGGCCAGTGTGATTGCCAATGAGTTTACTGAGGCTACTTACGACCTTTATTTAAGCGCCTTAGTTGAAATTGGACTTATCTTGTTTGCAATCACCTTTTTGCTCAATGCTTTGGCTCGCTTGCTCGTATGGTCAGTAGCACGAGGCCCAAAAGGAGGTCATTTGCATTGATTAATTCGTGGCGTAAAAACTGGAATACAGGTATGATGGGAGTTTTTACATTATCTGCGATCCTTTCCCTGATACCTTTATTTGCAGTATTAGGATATGTAATCTACAATGGCCTTGGCTCACTGAACTGGGATTTCTTTGTGCATTTGCCTAAGGGGTTAGGAATGCCTGGCGGCGGGATGGCTAATGCAATCGTTGGCACCTTAATCCTAGTAGCTCTCGCAAGCCTGGTCGGGGTTCCAATAGGGTTTTTGGCTGCTATCTACTTGGTTGAGTATGACCGTTCAAGTTGGTTTAGTACACTTACTCGCTTTACCACTGATGTTTTAACGGGTGTCCCGTCAATTATTATTGGTATTGTAGTCTATACTGCTATTGTTGTCCCTATGAAGCATTTTTCCGCCTGGGCAGCCGGTATTGCCTTAGGAATTATTATGATTCCGGTTGTCGTCCGCGCTACGGAAGAAATGCTAAAACTTGTACCCCATACCGTTCGAGAAGCAGGTCTAGCCTTAGGTATTCCTAGATGGCGGATTATTATTTCGATTGTTGTGCCAACTTCTGCCAAAGGAATTATCACCGGAATCATGCTGGCCGTGGCCAGAGTGTCGGGCGAAACAGCACCCCTTTTGTTTACTGCTTTAGGAAACAGATATTGGGCTAAGTCATTGAATGAGCCCATAGCTTCCTTGCCGGTACAAATCTACAGTTACGCTGTTTCCCCCTATGAGGACTGGCACCGGCAGGCTTGGGCAGGTGCTTTGGTACTGGTATTTATTGTAGTTATATTAAACTTGGGGACCCGCTATATCTTTAAAGAGCGGCAAAAATAATTGGGAGGAACATTTCATGGGACAAAGTCTTAGTGTTAGAAACTTGGAAGCATGGTACGGTTCACAAAAAACTCTAACGGGAATAGATATGGAGATACCGTCTAATCATGTGACAGCTATTATTGGACCTTCGGGTTGCGGCAAGTCTACCTTTGTTCGCTGTCTGAATCGATTGCACGAAACCTTGCCTGGAGCAAAAATGAAAGGTGAGGTACTCCTTGACGGCTCGAATATATTTGCTCAAGATCAGGTGCAATTGCGTCGCAACATCGGTATGGTATTTCAGAAAGCTAACCCTTTTCCGTCAATGAGCATATTTGATAATGTTATTGCTGGCCTAAAGCTAAATGGGGTGCGTAACAAGGAAAAGCTACGCCAGATCGCAGAAAAAAGCCTCCGCATGGCAGCTCTCTGGGACGAAGTCAGTGAACGACTTGACAATTCAGGCATGAGTTTATCCGGCGGTCAGCAACAGCGTCTTTGCATTGCACGGGCTTTAGCCGTAGAGCCTTCTGTTTTGTTAATGGATGAACCTGCCTCAGCCTTAGACCCGATAGCCACATTGCACATTGAAGAGTTAATCTCAGAACTAAAAAATCAGTATACTATAGTAATAGTCACCCATAATATGCAACAAGCTGCCCGCATAGCAGATTCAACAGCATTTTTTCTCAACGGAGAATTGGTGGAGCACGGCCCTACTTCTGAGATGTTTACAAATCCAAGAGATAAACGTACGGAAGATTACATTTCTGGGCGTTTCGGATAAGAAATTAATGTCAGGGGGGAAAGCCGATGACCACGAGGCAAGCTTTTGATCAGGAGTTGGAAGAACTCAGCAGGAAAATCTTTAATATGGGGATGATGGTACAGGAAAGGGTTGGCTTGGCTATTGTTTCTCTGTCCATACAGGATATGGAACTGGCTAACGAGGTAATTACCGGGGATCTTAAGATCAATGACCTACAGGCGGAAATTGAAGAGAAAAGCATACTTTTGATTGCTAGGCAGCAGCCGATTGCCACTGATTTGCGTAAAATTGTGGCTGGATTTAAAATCGCTATGCACTTAGAACGGATTGGGGATCTAGCTGCGGATATTGCCAAGGTGACAATTCGAATTGGAAATGCTAAGCTTATAAAACCTCTGATCGATATTCCTCAAATGGGTAAGCTTGTTGGCGAAATGATCGTCAAAGGTCTTGATGCTTATGCGCAAGTAAATGCGGAAAAGGCTCAGGAGATGTCCTTAATTGATGAAGAAATTGATCATTTGTATGGGCAAATTTTTCGCGAACTACTTGTCTTTTTGAGGGAAGATTCCAGTATGATTGACCAAGCTACTTATTTGATTCTTGTCGGACGTTTTCTCGAACGTATGGGAGACTATTGTACCAACATAGGGGAAGAAATAGTCTATATAGCTACAGGAAAAAGAACCGATCTGAATTCGTGAATATAGAGATTGCAAAAGATTTACTAAAATAAGGGTGACCCTAAAGGATATATGATATTTTCAAACGAACTATATCAAAAGACATCTATAAAATGAGAGGAGGGCTGAACATGCCAACTCGCCAGAAATTCAGTAATGACTTGGAGGAACTGCGCTTAAATATCTTAGACCTAGGTAATATGGTAGACCAACAAATTAGTCTTGCTGTCGGTTCCTTAATAAATCAAGATATGGAATTAGCCAATACTATTGTAGTCAAGGATCTTGAAATCAACGACTTGCAGGCAATCATTGAAGAAAAATGCATCCTTCTTATTGCAACTCAACAGCCTTTAGCTGGTGATTTACGGAAGGTTGTAGCCGGTTTTAAAGTTTCTATCTACTTAGAAAGAATGGGTGATTTGTCGGTTGACCTTGCAAAGTTAACGATTAGGATAGGGGAAGAACCCTTGATTAAGCCCCTAGTTGACATTCCCCGTATGAGTGCTTTAGTACATGAAATGCTTGACCTAGGCCTTAAAGCATATGTTCAAGATGATTGTCAGAGTGCAGCACAGATGACTCTAATCGATGACGAAATTGACCTGATCTATTCTCAGGTATTTGGAGATTTACGAGCTATCATGATGGAAGATCCCAATAAGGTAACACAGGCAAATTATTTGTTATTTGCCAGTCGCTTTTTAGAGCGTTTAGGGGACTATTGTACAAATATCGGTGAAGAGATTGTGTACATTTGTACTGGTAAAAGAGTAGATCTAAACGAATAAGTCAATTAATAGCATTATCAAAACAAAAAGCAAATCACTATTAGGGCTATTTATAGTGATTTGCTTTTTGCTATGTTTGTACCATTGTTTTACAATGTGATCTAAGCCACATCTTGTGATAATAATTTTTGATAAACTACCCCCAGATGGTTAGGATAAAAAAGACTATATATTGCTGGGGGAATTATCGATATGCAACAGAAGGGATATCAGCTAGATCATTGCCGCCCGAATTGCCCTAAATTAGCTCGTGACTGGACCACGCTCTACCATGCACTTAGCAAGACGCTCAATGACCTGAACTTATTAGAAACCCTTGAAGATAAGTTTCGTCCAGTTCTTCATCATCATCTGCCAAAAATAAGTTTGGCTGGTTGCCCCAATGGGTGTTCACAGCCAAATATTAAAGACTTTGGGATTACTGGCTATGTAACTCCTGCAATTACAAAGGTTCCCTGTTCAGGGTGTAAAATTTGTATTGATACTTGCCTGGAAAAGGCCATAACTTGGCAATCAAACGGGATAACGATCGATAATACTCTTTGCCTTTCCTGTGGGAATTGTCAAAATGTCTGTCCTACAGGAACGCTAACTGCAGGAGAAAGTGGTTGGACATTGCGTCTTGGTGGACGAGTAGGGCGACATCCACAATTTGCCAAGCTGGCTGGGCAAGCCACTACTGATCAGGAAGTAGTGGACTGGATCACGGAAACGATGTTGAGCTATATTAATGAGGGTCGACCACAAGAAAGATTGACGCATTTCTTGAACGATAAGTTCAGCTAAACTTCTGCTGGAGTCAAAAGACCACTTGCAGAGTTTTTTTAAAAAATTTTAATCTAAAGAAGTTCGAGTACGGGAAGCACGTTCGTGAATCCAGGCACGTAAATTCTCAAGATTGGGAACGGTAATATTTTTTTTCTCAATTATGATAATTTTTAGGTCTTTTAATTCTCCTAAAATGCGACTAACTGACTCACGAGCTAGGCTGCACATTGCGGCAAGCTCTGTCGCGGAGAGGGGAATAGTAATTAAGGTTCCGCTTGGAGACGCTTTTCCGTGCACATGCGCTAAAGCAAAAAGCTTAGCCCCCAGGCGCAAACGCGCATCGCCCAGAGATAGATTCCGAATTTGTCGATAGGAACGACGCAAATCTAAAGCAAGTTCTCGGTAGAACACCCAGAGTACTGAAGGATTATTTTCTATGAAACGAGTTAAGGTCTGTCGATCGATTGCCAAAACGTCAGTCTCCTCGATGCAGAGCGCGGCGTGGGGATAGGGTTTTCCATCCAGGATAACTTCAGGAAAGAAAGTAGGGTTACTAAGGATGCGAATAATTTTTTCTGAAAACTCACCCATTAAGTACAAGCGAATTCTACCCGTAACCAGAAAAAAGATCGTATTTCCTTCATCTCCTGCAAAGTATAGATACTGTTTAGGCGCATAGTGACGAATCCGACCGTGGGCTAAGCAAAAACTTATAAGTTCGGATGGCATATTACCCGAAACGAGTTTATGTTCGATAAGTTCTCGAACTTGTTGTTCTTTGGACACGTGACCCCCCCGTTCATAGACTAATAAGTAATCGCTAAGTATTGCTTATTCGTGACAAGAGTATTATAACACGTGTTATACGGCAAGATTAAATTCAATCAGATCTAAGTAACCGATTTTTTCACAGAACCAAGCATAGGTATTTTAGATAAGGAAATGATAAGCTTAGTTTCGAAAATGATCTTGACACGAAAGGTGGTTATTTATGGGCGCTCATAAGAAGGTTTCACGACCAAAATCACCGGTTACTGTAAGAGATCCTCATTTCCAAGAATTTGACACGCATAAAGAACGAAATATTCAAAAACCACTTCCTCGTAAAAATCCTTAAGAAAAGAGTGTGCTCAAAAGCACACTCTTTTTCTACCCAGAATAGAATTTTTACATCTTACCATCCAGTATTTCTATGGTCAAATTCGAAGGTTAGTATGCTCGACTAGAATTTTTATCGAGACAGGGCACCTCTACGAAACAGTCCTTACATTCTTTGACAATGCATTACAGTTGCATTATATGATATATTAATTATTCTCATATTGACTTATTGCGACCTCAGTGCTAGTCTTAATAAGTGAGAAGAATAAGATTATTATAGTTTGTGCAAAAAGTTACGTTCAAAATAATAGGGTGAAAATGCTCTTACTTGCATATGTGAAACAAATCTTATTTCTTTTCTTTTTGACCAGTGATTCTGCTGGAAATTTTAACTTACTTGTGTCTGGCCAGAGTCTATAATATTTGTTCTGGAAAATAATTCCTTCTCACGTTGTATTGGGGGGTGTTATGGGAAAAAAATAGCATGGTTACAAGTATTTAATTAGGTCAGCTTATCGTTCTTAGGCACAGGCGAACTTTAACGGCTATTATTAGCCACATTCTTAAAGAGTAATATTGTTGCAGTAAGGGGGAAACAGTGTGAATATTGTCGTTTTCATCAAACAAACATTTGATACTGAGGCTAAAATCGTACTAGATGCTAACGGTAAAATCGATGCCAATGGGGTAAATTTGATTATTAACCCTTACGATGAATTTGCCATTGAAGAAGGAATTAGACTTAAAGAGAAGTTCGGTGGCGAAGTAACCGTAGTAACTATGGGGGGCGCGCGTGCCCAAGAAGCTATTCGCACCGCATTAGCGATGGGAATAGATAAAGGCGTTTTAGTTAGCGATCCTGCTTTAGATAATACTGATGAATGTGCTAAAGCAGAGATCCTTGCAAAAGCGATTGCCCAAATCCCATATGATGTCATCTTGGTGGGACGTATCGCCATCGATGATGGCGCTAGTCAAATTGCTGTTCGCTTAGCAGAAGCTTTAAAAATACCTTCAGTCAGCAGTGTCCTAAAACTTGAAGTTGCTGGAACTCAAGTGACTGCAACCCGCGAAATAGACGGTGGAACTGAGCTAATTGAAGTTTGCTTACCAGTCGTAATTACTGCTCAAAAAGGTCTAAATGAACCTCGTTATCCTTCCGTTGCAGGGATTATGAAAGCCAAGAAAAAACCTTTAAAAACTATGACCCTTGCTGACCTTGGAATTAACGCTGGAGATTTGTGTTTGAAAATGAATATTGATAAATACAGTTTACCTAGTGCTCGCCAAGGTGGACGAAAACTTGCCGGTGATGCTGCACAAGCTGCAAATGAATTAGCACGACTCTTGCGTGAAGAAGCTAAGGTTCTGTAAAGGGAGGAATTAACATGGCTAAAGGAATTTGGATTATAGTCGAACAACGCAACATGCAAATCCGTAAAGTTTCATTAGAATTACTCAGTCAAGGACGTAAAATTGCGGATGAAACAGGCGAAGCTTTAGTCGCCGTAATTCTCGGACAAGGTATTGATGGACTTGCTCAGACTGTTGCCGAATCTGGAGCTGACAAGGTTATCCTTGTTGATGATGCAAAGTTAGCAGAATATACTACGGGTGCTTATACCTCAGTTCTTAACAAACTGATTAGTAAGCATGAACCTCAGGCAGTCTTAATGGGTAACACTGCTGTTGGAAAGGATCTTGCTCCTCGTCTTGCTCAACGTTTAGGTGTTGGCTTAGCCTCAGATTGCACTGGTATGGAAACTGATGCAACGAACTTCTTGACCTTTAAACGCCCTATTTATGCAGGTAAAGCTTTCGCCCATCTTTCGTCAGCAGTGCGACCAATTCTCGCAACTATCCGCCCCAATACCTTCACTGCCACAGCACCTGAAGCTGGACGTCAGGCTGAAGTTGTTAAAGAAGCAGTAGAAATTGACGCTTCTGACTTAGTTGCCATTCTTAAGGAAGTTGCTATCGCAGCTTCTAAGCGTCCTGAGCTTACAGAGGCAAATGTTATTGTATCTGGTGGACGTGGAATGAAAGGCCCTGAGAATTATGGCATACTCGAAGATCTTGCCGATGTTGTTGGAGCTGCTGTCGGAGCATCACGCGCTGCAGTAGATTCCGGGTGGAAGGAACATAAGTTCCAAGTTGGACAAACAGGAAAAACTGTTGCTCCAACGCTCTATATTGCTTGTGGAATTTCCGGAGCAATACAACACTTGGCAGGCATGGGATCCTCAAAATTCATTGTAGCCGTTAACAAAGACCCGGAAGCTAACATTTTCAATGTGGCTGATTACGGTATTGTCGGTGACCTTTTTGAAGTTGTTCCCTTATTGACAGAAGAGTTTAAGAAACTGGTTAATGAGTGAACTCGTTCAACTAAAGNNTAGAAGTGGGAGTCTTACGATTGAATAAAAGAAATTCAGCGAAGCGCCTTTCTAAGGCGCTTCGTTAATAAAAGTAAGGAGAGGGAAGAATGGCAACACGTCAAGTGTATTGGAACATTGATGGCCACAGTTTGCTTTATTTGTTTTTCATCATTGCACTAATAATCTTTGGTTACGGTGTTTATAAACGTGTACAGCTCTGGAAATTAGGACAGCCTGAAAATCGTTGGAAAGATATTGGAGCAGGAATCAAAGACGTTCTAGTCTATACCTTTGCTCACAAGCGAATACTTAAAGATCCCTATCCAGGCTTAATGCATGCGACTATTTTCTTCGGCTTTTTATTTCTAGCCTTTGCTACCGCCATTATAACCCTCCAAGCAGACTTTGCCTTAATGATTTTTAACGGTTGGCTTTATCTTTTCATTAAAGTAACTGCTAACTTGTTTGGGCTCTTGGCTGTGATTGGAATCCTTATCGCAGCTTACCGTCGCTACATCGAGAGACCAGATCGCTTAGACAATAAAGCTGACGATGCTATTACCCTCGCGTTACTCTTCGCGATTTTAGTCACGGGTTTTGTCATTCAAGGTGCACGTATTGCTGTATTACCAGATCCTTGGGCAGGATATGCCTTTGTTGGACAGTGGATGGCCATTCCCCTCAAAGCAATGTTCAATGAAGCCCAACTCTTGTCCTTACACGTCTTTCTGTGGTGGTTCCACCTCGTCCTCGCCATGGCTTTCATAGCTTATTTCCCATACTCCAAGCTTTTCCACGTCTTGCTTGGACCGCTCAACCAGTTCTTCCGCAAACGTGGACCGATCGGTATTCCAGATCCTATTGATTTTGAAGATGAGAGTTTAGAAACCTTTGGAAAAAGTCAGTTACGAGAATTTTCTTGGAAAACGTTATTTAACACAGATGCTTGTTTGAGGTGCGGTCGGTGTCAAGATAACTGTCCTGCCTACTTGAGTGGAAAGCACTTAACTCCTAAAGGGATTATTCAGGATATGCGTGTTCTTATGGAGGAAACGGGAGAGGCTCTTTTACCTCTGAAAAAGGTAGCAGCAGCAGGTGCAGTAGAGGGGCAAGAAGCCGCTGCGGCTAGTGATGCGGATGAGTCCGAAGAGTGGACTGGCAGGGCTCTGATTGGCGAAGTGATTCCTGAAGATGACCTCTGGGCCTGTACGACCTGCCGCTCTTGCGAACAACAGTGTCCTGTTTTTGTGGAACATGTCGATAAGACCATCGATATGCGCCGTAACCTCGTTCTGATGGAAACACGCTTCCCATCAGAAGCTCAATTGGCATTCAAAAACATGGAGAATAACGGTAACCCTTGGGGTATTGGCTGGAGTACTCGTGCCGATTTCCTCACAGGTCTCGGTGTTAAAACCTATGAAGAAGACCCTGAAGTAGAATATTTATATTGGCCTGGTTGCTCCGGAGCATTTGATGCTCGCAACCAAAAAGTATCCGCTGCCCTTGTAAAATTACTTCAAGCTGCAGGTGTACGTTTTGCAATTCTAGGCAATGAAGAAAAATGTTGCGGTGACTCCGCTCGTAAACTAGGAAATGAGTATTTATTCTACTCCTTAGCTACCGAAAATATCGAAGTGATGAATGGATATGGGGTAAAGAAAATCATTACTCAATGCCCGCACTGCTACAATTTCCTGAAAAACGAATACCCTCAATTGGGTGGAAACTTCGAAGTCATTCACCATACTGTATTCCTCTTAGATCTCGTTAAATCAGGTAAGCTAAAGCTCTCCAATGGAGACAAAAAATCGGTCACCTACCATGATTCTTGTTATTTAGGCCGCTACAATGAGATTTACGAGCAACCTCGTGAATTGCTTAAAGCGGTTGGCTTAGAAATCAAGGAGATGAAACACACCGGAGAAAAGAGTTTCTGTTGCGGTGCTGGTGGCGGAAGAATGTGGCTTGAAGAACATGAAGGACAACGTATCAATGAGATGCGCACAGATGAAGCAATCGCTGTGAAAACTGATTATGTCGGTACTGCCTGTCCGTTCTGTCTCACCATGATCGTCGATGGAATTGCTGCTCGTGAAGCTGGGGAACAGCTCAAGGCCTTAGATATTGCTGA
>DOPS01000054.1:23450-34581 GCA_003512645.1 Desulfosporosinus sp. | reverse complement strand
ATGGTTTGCAGACGCTTTAATGTGAAAGGAGAATTCATCATGTCCAGTGCACATATCAAAAAGATGTTTCCCGGAGCAGTTACTTCTCAAGGATTCTACTCATACTATCAATACATGATTGAACAAAGCGCAAATCATATTTTCGTAATTAAAGGGGGACCAGGAGTCGGTAAATCATCCTTTATGAAGAAAATTGGCCAAGCTATGCTAGAACAAGGTTACGACCTGGAATACCACTGTTGTTCCTCTGATAACGGCTCGATCGACGGGATTGTCATACCCCAACTTAATGTTGCCCTCTTAGACGGTACTGCCCCCCATGTTGTCGATCCTAAAAACCCAGGTGCTGTCGATGAAATCATTAACCTGGGGGATTATTGGAATGAAGAAATGTTGAAACAGTCTAGAGAGGAAATCAAAAACTGCAATCTTAAAGTATCAAGCTATTTTCAAAGAGCCTACTTTGCCTTAAAAGAAGCCAAGATTGCCTTAGATGAGTGGAAGTATTATATATCGTCTTACCAGAATTGGAATCAAATTAATCAGCTGACTTTAAAAATAGAACGAGAAATTTTTAAAATAACGCCCAAAAATGGTGGAAATCAACGGCATCTGTTTGCCTGGGCCCATACTCCACAAGGGAAAACTGAGTTTATAGACACCTTAGTAAAGGGTACGGAAACGCTCTACACCTTAATTGGGCAGCCTGGAACAGGAAAGTCAACATTCCTGGCAAGAATTGCCGAACGGGCCATAACCTTTGGCTTAGATGTTGAATACTATCATAATACCCTTAATCCTGAGCAACTCGATCTGATTATTCTTCCGGATCTTCGAATTGCCTTGGTCATTAACGCTGAGCCCTATGCCTACAGTCCAAATTATAGTGGTACTATTATTACTTTGGATTTCGAGCAGAGTCTAAATAGTGATCAGTTCATGAAGGAGTGTGGAGAGGAGATAGCGGATTGTCGAATCCGAGTAAACCAACATATCGCACGAGCCTTAGGCCATTCTAAAAAGGCCAAAGCAACCCATGATTTATTAGAAACTTATTATGTGCCTGCTATGAACTTTTTGGGAATTGAAGTGAAGTATAAATCTGTCCTTGAAAGAATTTTAGCCTACCAAGATGAAACAGCCATTGCAGTTCATAAAGGGAGTTCCAAACTGCAAGATCTCACCTGATGGTGATTAGACGAAAAGCACCTTTGAAAACTTGCAAAGCATTGCCTTGCAAGTTTTTCTAAATTTAGGGTACCATAAAGCTATTAAAACTAAATTCTTGTGTATCTAAACATTTTTTAAGCAGGAATTTGTTTATTTGCACAGAATAGTGATACTTATGAGCATTGTTTAATGCACGAACCGGATTTAAAGGCCGGATAATATGAGGAGGTCAACAAATGAGTTTAAAGGTAGCAATTAATGGTTTCGGTAGAATTGGTCGACTTACCCTACGGGCAGCACTAAAACAATCTGTTCCTTTTGAAGTGGTAGCTATTAATGATTTAGGAAGTCCAGATTTACTTGCGCATTTGTTCAAGTACGATTCAGTTCATGGAATTCTTCCGAATTCAGTAGAAATCGATGGCAGGACTATGATTATTGATGGTAAACGCATCGAAATTTTAGCAGAGAGAAATCCCCAAGATTTACCTTGGAGTAAACTTGGCGTAGATATCGTCATCGAGTCAACCGGACGTTTTACAAAACGTGACGCTGCTGCTCAACATCTTACAGCTGGAGCCAAAAAGGTTATTATATCCGCACCAGCAAAAAATGAAGATATCACGATTGTCTTAGGGGTCAATGAAGATAAATATGATGCCCAGAAGCACCATATTATTTCTAATGCATCCTGTACTACGAACTGCCTGGCACCTGTAGCCAAAGTCTTACTTGACAAGTTTGGAATTGAACAAGGAATGATGACGACTACTCACTCAGTCACCAATGACCAACGCATTTTAGACCTTGAACATTCAGATTGGCGTAGATCCAGAGCTGCATACCAATCCATGATACCAACAACCACTGGTGCAGCCAAAGCAGTTACTCTTGTTCTACCTGAATTAGAAGGTAAAATGAATGGCTTAGCCGTTCGAGTTCCAACCCCTAATGTCTCTTTAGTTGACTTTGTGGCAAACTTGACTAAACCTACAACCAAAGAAGAAGTCAATGCTGCTTTACGTCAAGCTGCTGAGGGTCCTTTAAAAGGAATCTTGGAATTTTGCGAATTACCGCTAGTCTCCATTGATTTTAATGGTAATCCGGCCAGTTCAATCGTCGATGGCTTATCGACGATGATGATGGGTGATCGCATGGTTAAGGTCTTAGCTTGGTATGATAATGAGAGTGGCTACTCTAACCGCATTGTGGATTTAGTGAAGCTCATTGTAAATAAAGGCTTGTAGGCTTTGGAGGTAATGCACCATGAGGAGAACTAAAATCGTCTGTACCATCGGTCCGGCAAGTGAATCTAGAGAAAAGGTTCAAGCTCTTCTAGCTGCAGGAATGAATGTAGCTCGTCTGAATTTTTCACATGGAACCCACGAAGAACATGGTCACAGGATCAAGATTTTGCGAGAGGAAGCTGCCAGGATCGGGAAACATCTAGGCATTCTTCTCGATACTAAAGGGCCGGAAGTACGGACTGGTAAAGTTCCTGAGGGGGGTATTACTCTTGAAAATGGATCTGAATTCTCATTGGATACAGATCTAAGTCTAGGTGACCAGCAGCGTGTTGGAATTACTTATACTGATTTATGGAGAAAAATCAACCCAGGTACTCATATTCTGATTGATGATGGACAAATCGATTTAGAAGTCACCTCGATTGATCATAAAATCATTCGCACAACGGTTCGGAATGGTGGAATTCTTAAGTCTCAAAAAGGGGTTAATGCGCCAGGGGCGCTGATTGATCTACCTGCAGTTACGGAAAGAGATATTGAAGATATTCGCTTTGGAATCTCCCAAGGGATTGACTTTATTGCAGCGTCTTTTACTCGTAGAGCGATCAATATTTTGGATGTGCGCAGGGTTGTTGAGGAAATGGAAGCTAATGTGCACATCATTGCCAAGATTGAAAGTCAAGAAGGGATCAATAATCTAGACGCAATTCTTGAGGTTGCCGATGGTCTAATGGTTGCACGCGGAGATCTTGGAGTTGAGATCCCTGTGGAAGAAGTTCCGATCAGGCAGAAGGAAATGATCCGCAAATCCAACTTACTAGGCAAGCCGGTTATTGTCGCCACTCAGATGCTTGATTCAATGATCCGTCAGCCGAGACCCACTAGGGCTGAGGCTAGTGATGTTGCTAATGCAATTCTCGATGGAACTGATGCCATCATGTTATCCGGTGAAACTGCAGCAGGGCTTTTCCCAGTGGAAGCAGTTCAGATGATGGATAAGATCGCTCAGAGAACCGAACAGATCTGTTCTGACCGTCAAGCTATTCGACAACCCCAAATTAATGTCGCTGAGGCCATAAGTTTTGCAAGTTATACTATTGCCAATGACCTCCAAGCCGCTGCTATTCTGACCCCAACCCACTCAGGCTTGACTGCGCGAATGATCTCTAAGTATCGTCCCAGCGCCTTGATTGTTGCCGCGACGCCCTTTGAAACGACCGCTAGGCAACTATCCCTGCAATGGGGTGTTCAATCTCTGATTGTCCCACAAAGCGCAGGAACGGACGAAATGTTGTCTGTAGCTGTCAATACATCTCTCAACAAAAAGATCATTAATGCGGGGGATGTGGTAGTCATTACTGCCGGCGTTCCGATTGGTAAAGTAGGCTCGACAAATATGATCAAAGTACAGATCATGGGCAATATTTTGGCCAAAGGGACAGGTATTGGGCGCAAGTCCTATTCCGGTATCGCACGCAAAGTACGGAATCCAGAGCGAGACGATTTTAAGGATGGAGATATTCTAATTGCAGAGACTACTGATGCAAGGTTTGTCCCACTCATTGCTCGAGCTGGAGCCTTGGTCGTTGTTGAGGGTGGTTTGACATCACACGCTGCTATTGCAGCCTTACAATATGGAATTCCAGCAATTGTAGGAGCTTTTGATGCCTTTTCTAAGGTAACCGATGGTCAGACTTTGACGGTCGACTCCTTATCCGGAATGATGTATGAAGGCTCGATTAGTATTCTATAAATTATGAGAGGAGGGAATTCGTGAGTTCTGAAAGGCAGGATGAGATTCATTTCTTACTCCAAGAACATGGAAATTTGACCGTTACAGAATTAGCACAGCGGTTAAAAGTATCTGAAATGACCATTCGTCGAGATCTCAAGAACCTTGCTGCGTTGGGTTTAATTCAACGCCAACACGGACGAGCGATTTATCCTCCTATTACCCCAATGGATACTTTGTTGATGATGAGCATGGGAGAGGCCGAGCGAGAAAAGGCTAGAATAGGCCAATTAGCTGCAACTTTGATTAATGAAGGGGATTCCATTATTCTGGACGCTGGGACTACGACTCTAGCCGTTGCCCAGGCTATACACACAAAATGTACTGTAATCACCAATTCTCTACCAATTGCTAGTGTTCTAGGTAATCGAGAAGAGATTACAGTCCTTATGACAGGTGGAGAAGTCCGCACAAATACCTTCGCTCTGGTCGGTCCAATGACCCGAGGGTTTTTAGAGGGCTTCAATGCTGATAAACTATTTTTAGGAGCAACCGGCGTAAATGTCGCACGAGGATTATCGACGGCAAACATGTTAGAATCAGAAGTTAAACAAACGATGCTTAAAGTAGCAAAAGACGTTATTCTTGTTGCCCATAGTGCCAAGATAGGGCAAGTTCGTTATCATACCTTTGCCCTTTGGGACAGTGTTCATACACTCGTAACAGACTCTGGACTATCGACATCGATCAAGGAAGAGCTTACTCTTTTAGGTGTTAATATTTTACTTGCCTAATAGGTGAGGTCTAAAACCGATAACTCTTTCAGCTAATACTTTTCGGCTAAAGCTGACATCGAGACTTCTGATCTTAAGTAACCTTACTTATGTAGGGGTCTGGAAATCGGATACACTAAAACGCGTATAGCCGACCACCGTCGACTATACGCGTTTATCTATGCAGAGAATTAGAGTTTTAGCTGCTATTTTGATGAATTTAAGGTGTTCTACTATTTAGGTAGATTTAAAGTGTCCTTAGTATGTCTTTTAAAGCCTTGGAGTTCGTGATCAAAATTTCCGGTATTCGTCATTTGATTGTCAATAGTATCTTTATCGATAGTACTATGGGCACGGTCGTTAAAAACCTCTATTAAACCCGCTCCTTCTAATTCGTTCGCAATTTCGAAGAGAGAGTCTCGTTTGAAACGAGGTAATTGATTGACAAACCGATTAATCTTAACAGGGGGAACAAGATTTCGGAATTTTACTCCTCCATACTTCAAAATACGTTCAGGCAAAAGGATCTCCTCCTTTTAATAATAATCAGACGACTAATCTGATGATATTATTTGCCTAATAGTCTAAACAAATACATCTTCTTGGGATGGTGACAAAACTTACTACTGTACTGGAGAATCCTCAGCAAATTTAACGTTACTTAAGGTATCTTTAACTTGATCACGAATAAATGATAAATATTCCTGTCGCAACGCTTCCTGCTCGGCGCGTTCCCACTCTTCTAAACTAGTGGCGCGCTTCTTTTTTGATAGTTCGTTGATACGCTCAATAATTATATTGATAGGTGAAGTACTCAATTAAGAATCTCCTTTCATCTTACCATAGTAAAGGTTATCATTTTTTGCATTATAACATGCTTCGAAAATAATTCAAATAATTCCTATACTAAGCCAAGAGTGCTATAATATGCCAAAATACTATTTGCTTTATATAAGATACCTAGGAGGATTTTTAAATGGGATTGCTTTCCAAAACACACTTAAGAGTTCGTTATGCTGAAACTGATCAAATGGGGATTGTCTATCATTCAAATTACCTTATTTGGTTTGAGGTTGGAAGAACAGAATTGTTCCGGGAATTAAATCTTCCCTATACTAAGTTTGAGGAACAGGGTATAGGATTAGCTGTCGTAGAAGCCAGTTGCCGCTATCGAAAACCCACACGCTATGACGATGAGTTGATTATTGTTACTGAGATAGAACAGATGACGTCCAGAAGGGTAACGTTTTCTTATCGAGTTTTCCTTGAAGAAACTTTGATGGCAGAAGGAAAGACGGTCCATGTATTTATGAACAAGGCAGGTCGCGCTACAGATGTACGTAAGTATGAAATATGGAAAAGTTTAGAAAGTGTGCTTGAAAAGCAAGCAGGGATCTGCCAAAACTGATTGCATTACTCTTTGTGTTATGTTATCATGTATACAAAATACAAAGAGAGAAGGGATTCTATGTATCTAGTTACGTGGATTGAAGGAGAAGAAGTTAATTACAGGGTCGTACAGAACCAAGAACTTCCAACCTTGATGGCTTCTCTTGGACAACATGCAATTATCCAAAAATATTAGCGTAGAAAAAACGTTTACTTATATAAGGGAATTTAATTATAATCAAGTATGCCCATCAATATCGATGGGCATTTATTTTTTGTCTAACTTCGTGCAGGATAATTCTTGTTGACCGAGAATACTTATGTATTACAGAATTTAGGAGTTTTATTGAGAAGGAGGTTGTTTATGTCCTTCAAAGTGATAGTAGACAGCTCGTCGGACATCCCCTTCAACATGGCAGTCTCTGCGGGGATCGTTACTGTACCAATGCCCGTAACCATTGATGGCAAGAGCTTTCTGGAAGGGGTTAACCTTTTCAACAAAGAGTTTTACGCGCAATTTGCTGAGTTTAAGGAATTACCTAAAACATCCCAGCCAAATCCGAACAACTTATTAGAAGAATATGAAAAGGCTTTATCCGCTGGATACGACGTGGTGGCTATTCATCTTTCATCAGGCTTGAGTGCAACTGTTTCGACGGCTAATATGGTACGCGAAATGACGTCTGCTCCAGAGCGAGTGCATATTATCGATAGCCTGGGTGCATCATTTGGGTATGGCTTACTCGCTATATTTGCCCAAAAAACTCTGTCTTCCGTAACTTCCTGGGAGGAAGCGGAAGAAATAATACTTGCTTTCCGCCAAAAAATGCGTTATGTTTTTACCCTAGACGTGCTAGACTACCTCGTAAAAGGGGGAAGAGTCAGCAAAACGGCTGGGTTTATTGGTGGATTGCTTGATGTCAAGCCCGTCTTGCATATTACCCCGGATGGCAAGATAGAACCTTTTGCTAAAGTCCGTACTCGCCGTGCCGCAATTAAAAAATTAGTCGAAGTTATGGAACAGGAAATCACGTTCCCTGAACAGCAAGTGATTGGAATATCCCATTCAACATGTTATGAAGATGCTCAGATCTTAGCCAATGAAATCCATCAGCACTTCAAAGTAAAGGATGTCATAATTAGTGAAGTGGGCTGTGTCATTGGAAGCCATACAGGTCCTGGTACACTGGCACTTTTTTATCAACGTTAAAACACAGAATAGGAGAGAAACTTAGTTGAAATCCATCGCAGCTTTCTTGCTAGCCTTATTTTTGATGTTTAGCATTACCCCGATAATTGCCCTAGGCTCGTCATCAACAAAGGGTACTTTGCCAATAGTGCAGGGAGAAGGGGCTTATTTAATTGATGTATTATCAGGACAAACGCTCTTTATGAAAAACCCTGATCAGCCTCTTGCACCTGCCAGCACAACCAAGATTATGACTGGATTATTAGCTATTGAACGTGGTAATTTGAATGACATTGTGACAGCAAGTCCTACTATGTTAAATAATAAGCTTGTCTATGGTACACGGATATACCTTGAACCAGGTGAAAAGCTATCATTACAGGATCTTCTCCATGCAACACTGTTAAACTCAGCCAATGATGCTGCAGTAACTATTGCTGAGCATGTCGGTGGTGACCTACCGCACTTCGTCGAAATGATGAATCAACGTGCTCAAGAAATCGGAGCTCTTCAAACTCATTTTAAGAATCCGAGTGGTTTAACCGAGCAAGGACATGTCACCACAGCACATGATCTTGCCCTTATCGCCCGTGTTGCTTATCAAAATCCTATCTTTGCTGAGTATGTTCGTACTAAGTCAAAAACCATTTCTCGCTCCAAAGAAAATGTGCCTTCACTTTTGGTCAATCAAAACAAACTATTATGGATGGATGCTGCTGTTGATGGCATCAAATTGGGATATACGGCTGCTGCCCAAAATTGTCTAGTGGCCTCGGCTTCCAAGGATGGACGTCAATTAATTGGTGTCATTCTCAAATCACCAGGCAAAGAAATCTATACAGATATGGAAAACATGTTTGAATATGGATTTACTGAATTTGAAACTATTGTTTATAAACCTAAAGGTGCCGCAATGGCATCCATTACGGTTGATAGTCAATCCGTTGACCTTATACTTGACCGTCCTATCTATATTACCCAGAAACTTGGCGAACAGCAGAAAACGTTAGATCTTCGTGTATCCCCTTTAAATTTGGGTACATTATCCTCAGTAGAAGAAGGGCAAGTGGTAGCTCAAGTTGCAGTTTTAGATGGTATTACGCATTTAGACACATTTCCTTTAAAAACCTCACGGGCAGTTCAACCAAAAATTCCATATCAGACCGTGGGTTCTTTTCAAACATCTTGGTTCTTTGGAGCGATGGCGATGGTAGGCATTGTTGTATTTATCAATCATAAAAGAAACGCCTCTCGTTATTTAAAAAGACAGGCACGACTTGCGAAACGAAGAGAGTCAAGTTAGGATATAATATAATTAAGTGATAGAAGCATTAGATTTGATGTCTAATGCTTTTGTTATGGTGAGACGGAATTGACTGAAAATTGTTCGCTCAGAAAAAAAACTATATAATAAGACTATAACAATAAGGGTATGATTTAGGAGTTGACTAACTTGGAAAAGGGTAAGAAGGTAGTTACTATTGCCTATGGTTGCCAAATGTCTGAACGTGATGCTGAAACCTTGACGGAAATTACTAGGCAAGAAGGCTATCAGAGTTCTGAAGAACTTGAAAATGCAGATTTAGTGATCTTAAATACCTGTTGCGTAAGAGAGAGTGCAGAAAATAGAATACTCGGGAAAATAGGAGAGCTTAAAAAACTAAAGGAAAGAAACCCCCATCTGAAAATTGCCATTAGTGGCTGTATGGTTCAACAACCTGGTGCCGTGGAACGCTTGCGTAAACGAGCACCGTTTATAGATATTTGGACAGGAACTCATAATTTACACAATTTTTCGGATCTCTTACATCAGGTAGAACAAGGCGGAAAAGTCGCCGAAGTTTGGACTGAACCCAAATTAACCCTGGAATCTACTCCCCTCGCTGAGAAAGGTAAACTGCAAGCGAACGTTAATATTATGTACGGTTGCGATAACTTTTGTTCATATTGTATTGTTCCACATGTGCGAGGCCGGGAACGGAGTCGCAAACCTGAGGAAATCATTCAAGAAATTAAAGACCTGGTGGACAGCGGTTGTCGCGAAGTCACCTTACTAGGACAAAACGTAAACTCCTACGGTAAAGAATTTTCGCCTGCCTATGACTTCGCAGATTTGCTTAAGGATGTAGATCAAATTGCAGATCTGTTACGGATACGCTTTATTACCTCACATCCCAAGGATTTGTCGGATAAGCTGATTGAAACTGTTGCTGAGGGTCAGAAATTATGTGAGCACTTCCATTTACCGATTCAATCCGGGAGTAATTTCATACTCCAGCGCATGAATCGGAAATATACTAGGGAATACTATTTAAGCCGAGTAGAAAAAATCTATGAGCTCCTTCCCCAGGCTAGGATTACAACAGATGTAATCGTTGGGTTTCCCGGTGAATCGGAAGAAGACTTCGAGCAAACTCTGGAAATCATGAATTTAGTTCATTATAGTCATGCCTTTACCTTCATGTATTCCAAACGTTCTGGTACGCTTGCTGCCGAAATGGAGAATCAAATTGCGCTAGATGTTAAAAAGCGACGTTTACAGAAGTTGATGAGCGTGCAAAACCAGCAGAGTCTGGTATGGCGGCAAAAAATGATAGGAAAAACCTATGAAGTCTTGGTCGAAGGTCCAAGTAGGACAAATCCTGAGCGTTTAACTGGAAGAACACGCGGCTACGAACTGGCCGTTTTTAATGGTCATCCAGAACTCATCGGGTCCTTGGTAAACGTGAAGATACTAGACGCTGGATCTTGGACACTTACCGGAGAAATTGAAAGATCTAAGTAGAATTCTGTTTAACTTTGTGATGGAAGCAGGAATCTCCTGTCCTATGTAGAATGTATTATGCGGAGGTGTCATACAATGACAAACGAAATTATTGAAAATGCCCGGCTCTTGGCAGATGCCATCGCTCGAAGCTCCGAGCTCGCCGAATTACACAGTGCAGAGGATGCAATGGCTGCTGATGTTTCAGCCCAAGAATTGATTGCAGAATTACAGAAAGCTCAAGAACGCTTTATGGAGGCACAACAAGGCGGCTCTGAGCCTACTGAAATTGATAAAAATGCGGTCGATGAAATTGAAGCTAAGGTAGAAGCGAATCTCGCTATCGCCGCGTACATGAAAGCACAAGACAAGTTTACCGAAATGTTAGATGGTGTTAATGCTATTCTTGCCGGAGCCATAGCAGGTTCTTCTGATAGCTGCTCCTGTGGAGATGATGGTTGTGCTCCAGGAGGATGCGAACCCGGAGGGTGTGGCAGCGGCGGAGGCTGCGGCTGCGGGAATTAATTTAGAAAATACCGCAGAATCGAGATCGAAAGGGAAGAGCTAAATCAGTAGCTCTTCCCTTTTAGGATTTATCGTCTCTGAGTAGAATCATCAGTCAACAAACTTTTATAAGGGAGAAGACATGGTATGACCACCCCTATGATGCGACAATATCGTGGAATTAAAGCCAAAGCACCCGATACAATTCTCTTTTATCGGTTAGGTGATTTTTACGAAATGTTTGGAGAAGATGCAGAGCTTGCTGCACCTATCTTACAAATCGCTTTAACTGGCCGAGATGCAGGGGATGGGAAACGTATCGCCATGTGTGGCGTTCCTTATCATGCTCTCGATAATTATTTA
>DOPS01000054.1:150-23373 GCA_003512645.1 Desulfosporosinus sp. | reverse complement strand
GCCTTTCTTGATCTATCCACAGGAGAATTTACTATTTTTCAAACCCCTGAGCTCGATGTGCTGCTCGCGGAAGTTTCTCGGATAAACCCAGCCGAAGTCCTACTTCCGCCAGAGCTCATAAAAAAACCTAAGCTTTGGACGGGGTATTTTTGTAGTCTGCGGGATCGTAATACATTTTACAGTCACAATTTAAGTCAGCACTTTGAAGGGCAACAGACTCTGTTGCAAGAATTTCCCGTTGCTGCCTGTGCTGCCGCTAGTTTATGGACTTACATATTGGAAACAATGCCCGGCGTTGATCCAAGCCATATCGTTGAAATAAAAACTTTCCGTTCCGAGCAGTGGATGTTTTTAGACCAATGGACACGTCGCAACTTGGAACTTACAGAATCCCTCCGAGGGGTAGGGAGAAAGGGAACTCTCCTGTCTGTCCTGGACTCCACTCAGACCGCCTTCGGCGGTAGACTACTCAAGCATTGGATTGATAAACCATTACTACTGAAGGATGATATAGAGCGGCGACTCAACGCGGTTGATGAATTAGCCTCGGACTCTTTTCTGCGCAAAGATTTGTTAAAGCTTTTTTCCAAGGTCTATGATCTCGAACGTCTGATAGGAAAGGTTTCTTACGGAACCGCCAATGCCAAGGACTTGTTATCCTTGACCCAAACCTTAGCTTTGCTTCCTGAAATACGAACGCTCCTAATGGCGAGCACTGCTGAGACTCTGAAAATCAAGGCTCCTCAATTGGAGGGCTTTGAAACCTTCGTCACAACCCTGCAAGAGGCGCTTAATCCAGTTCCTCCCTTATCGATTCGGGATGGGAATATTATTAAAACAGGGTATTCCCAAGAGGTGGACGAATTACGCAGTATTTCGACAGGCGGAAAAGAATGGGTTGCCCAACTTGAGAGCTTCGAACGTGAACGCACGGGGATTCGCTCTTTAAAGATCGGGTATAACAAAGTGTTTGGTTATTTCATCGAGATTACCCATGCCAATGCCCACCTTATTCCTTCAGACTATCAACGTAAACAGACTCTTTCCAATGCTGAACGTTTCATTACTCCTGAACTCAAAGAATATGAACAAAAAATCTTAGGCGCTGATGATAAACTTAAAGAACTAGAGTATGAGCTTTTTTTAGTCCTTCGAGAGAGTGTTCGAAAAAATACCAAGCAGATCCTGACTATCGCTCAAGTTTTAGCAGAGATGGATGTCTTGGTCAGTTTAGCTGAGGTCGCTATTCGCAATCACTATGTCCGTCCTCAGATTACTAATGACGGGGAGATTCAGATCACTGAAGGTCGTCATCCTGTTGTAGAAGTCATGCTCGAACCAGGTAAATTTGTCCCCAATGACACGCTTATTTCCCAGAAACACCATCTAGCGCTGATCACAGGACCCAATATGGCCGGAAAATCGACTTACATGCGCCAAGTCGCCTTAATCGTTTTGATGGCCCAAATCGGATCCTTCGTGCCGGCCCAAAAGGCCATCATCTCTCAAGTAGACCGGATCTTTACACGAGTAGGTGCCTCAGATGACTTAGCGGCTGGCCAAAGTACGTTTATGGTCGAGATGCATGAGGTAGCGCATATTTTGAAATATGCCACTGCCAAAAGTTTAATTATCTTAGACGAAATCGGACGAGGGACCGCCACCTATGATGGACTAAGTATCGCCTGGGCCGTGGCTGAGTATTTAGTTCAACAGCCTGAGTTTAACCCTAAGACGCTCTTTGCCACCCATTACCATGAAATGACGCAGTTACAGGATGATTTTTCCGGGCTATTTAATCTTCATGTGGGGGTGAAGGAACAGGGAGAAGACATTGTCTTTTTACATAAAATTCTGCCGGGTCGCGCAGATCGTAGTTATGGTATTCAAGTGGCGCGCCTGGCAGGTCTCCCTCAAGAACTTTTACAACGTGCCAAGACCTTGCTCAAGGAATTAGAATCATCCGAGCCGGTACACGCAAGCTCTGCTCCGACCCAAGTTATCACTCAATTTACGCTGTTCGATGTTCCACAAACTCATCCCCTCTTACAAGAAATTAAACAAATCCACTTAGAAGACATGACGGCTCGCCAAGCACTTCAATATCTCTTTGACCTACAGGAGCGCATTCAATCCTCTGAAGCCAATTAGCGAGCTTCGAAGCGCGAGGTTCGAAGTCCGAGGTCCGAAGTTAGAAAGCGACATCTGACGATCGAAGTATTAAGGAAAGGGGTACACCTGCTTAAGTAAAGCTATTTATGGACAGAAATGTCCCAAAAAGAGTACAAATGCATAGTTGAGTAATTTCATGTTTAGTGAAATGAGTCCAGAGTCTCAAAGTTAAAAGCTAAAAATTGATAGTGATAAGTTTAAAGTTAAAGTTCGTCGTAGGATGTTAGAGATTAAAAATCGAGCATCGAGCATCGTGCATCGAACCTCGATTTAAGGGGGTGTATCCATGCCTATTCAAGTAGGTATCGATGTGGGGGGAACTTACACTGACGCAGTGTTGATCGCCAATGGTCGTATCCAACAAACAGCCAAGGTACCCACCCAATCGGAAAATTTAGTAGATACGCTTATGGAAGCTTTTGATAAGTTAGCTATTCGAGAGGGACAGGCGCTTGACCGCCTCACTGTCAGTACAACTCTGGTGACGAATGCCATTCTCCAAGATCAAGTTCCCTCGGTTACATTAATGCTGTTTTCTGGCAAGGGGATGAGAATGGATGCGCTTCCCTGGCCGGTAGATTATTTGGAGCTCTCAGGAGAAATGGATTTTCGAGGCAGAGAAATTGAATCCCCTGACCAGAAAGAATGGGAGAAACTGCTATCGCCAGACCTGCTCGAGAAGCCAACCCGCGTAGCCATTGTCGGGAAATTCTCTCATCGGAACTATCTTCACGAGGAATTACTTGCTAGTTATCTTAAGCAATTGAACCCATCCTTACGGATTGCTCTGGGACATGAGTGGGGTCAAGCAAATTTTTATCGACGAAGTCTGACAACCTATCTCAACTTAGGGGTAGCGGATCTCTATCATCAATTTGCCCAACAATTACAAACCGCTGTTGCTGCACGAAAAATTCAGACCCCCATATTTATCTTAAAGGCCGATGGCGGCTGTTTACCACTTGCTAAGATTCGCCCCATCGATTCCATCTATTCTGGGCCCGCTGCCAGTGTTTTGTCAGCTCTAACCCAAATCGACTCTACGGAGTCGTCCATTGTCGTTGATATTGGCGGAACAACCACGGATATGGGTCTTGTTCTAGCAGGAGTACCTTTACTTAGTTCTAAAGGAGCTCACATTGGATCCTTCGCAACACTGGTCCGCTCTTTATCCGTTCGATCCATTCCGGTAGGGGGAGACTCTGTCGTTCATGCTACGGATCAAGGGTTTGTTCTCGAAAGTTATCGCCTCGGTCCTGCGTATTGTCTAGGTGGGAATGCACCCACTCCGACGGATGCCATGCGGTATCTGGGGCTGATAGATTATGGTAATCTGCAACTTGCTGAAGAAGGTCTGGCCTCAATTTTACCACCGGAAGGACGAACCCCTCAGCAGCTGAAGGAGCTGGCCTGTGCCATTCTTGCTCAAGTCGTCGAAAGAATTTCTGAGGCTGTAGATTCTCTAAAACGCGAGTGGCAAGAAGAACCAGCTTATAAAGTGTGGGAGGTTCTCCATCCTCAGGAAAACCATGTCTTCCACACCTTAGTCACCGGCGGAGCTGCTCGAGGAATTTCGGCTGCCTTAGGAAAACGTCTGGGAACCCCGGTAAAGCTTGGCTATCGCGCAGAAATCTCCAATGCTCTTGGCACAGCTATGGCAAGACCTACCTTTGATTGCACTCTCCATCTTGATACCTATATGAAGCAGTACCGCGTAGAAGAGACGGGAGAACAGGGTAAATGGACAGGCTCACTTCGACCTCACAAAGAAGTGGAGGGGTTTTTGGATACCCTTGTGCAACGGCAAGTGCAGGAGTATGGCCTAGATACTTATGCTGTTGAAAAAGAGCACTTTGATTTCTTCCCTATTGTTCAAAATTATCGCACCGTGGGCCAAATTGTGCATGGAGCTGCTCATCAGCGAGCTGGTGTGATCGGGAGGGTGATCCTATGAAACGAACCGGAATTCTGTTTTTTCCAGCCTTTGATTGGTCCTTAGGAGACTCCCATCCTGAACGTGAAGAACGCCTCCTCTACACCCAAGAGCAACTATTCGAGGAGGGGGTTCTTGATTTACCCCAAATTAAACAGTTTTCACCCCGGGTGGCATCTTTGCATCAGGGGTTACGGGCTCAAGCCTTATTCCCCAACCCACAGGCGCATACGGACTCCTTAGATGCCCATCTAATTGCCGCCGGGAGCGCCATTTTATTAGGCGAAGCACGGATGCGTGGCGAAATTTCTAATGGGTTCGTCTTGGCACGTCCACCAGGACATCATTCAGGAGCGACGGTTTGGGGGAACCGTGGCTTTTGCACTCTGAATAACGAGGCAATCCTGGTCAACCATTTAAGGGCCAAGTATGGTGTAAAAAAGATTGCGATTGTAGATACGGATGTCCATCATGGAGACGGAACTCAAGATATTTTTTATCACGATCCCAATGTTCTCTTTATTTCTATCCATCAAGATGGACGTACACTTTTTCCAGGCAGTGGCTTTGTCTATGAAAAAGGGGGTCCCAATGCCTGGGATCAGACTCTAAACATTCCACTACCGCCTGGAACGGGAGATGAAGGCTATCATTATGTCATGGAAAATTGGGTGCTCCCGCGTCTGCAAGCCTTTGCTCCTGAGCTGATCATTAATTCGGCGGGTCAGGACAATCATTTTACAGATCCACTCGCCTCAATGAATCTGACCGCAGACGGGTATGGTCGGATCACTGAAATTCTTCAACCGGATTTGGCAGTTCTGGAAGGTGGATATTCCATCGAAGGAGCTCTTCCTTATCTTAACCTGGCCATTTTACTGGCCCTGGCTGGAGAAGATTATCATCATGTTCGAGAACCCCAGAAGCTTACTCGCCCCACTTTAGCGTGGGCAGATTTGAAGCCATATTTTGAAGCTCTTAAAAAACAGCATCAAGCGGTTCAACCTAAGTTCAGCGTTCAAAACAAACCCACCTTCCCGAAAGGAAATTGGATCAATATACCCAATTCAATTTACTATGACACAGAAGGGTTCCAAGAAACCCGCCAGGATTACATCCGACAATGTAATCATTGTGCTGGTACAGTCTTTATAGAAAGTCGGCGCGCTCCCCAGACATCGATCTTAGTCAGAATTCCGTTTCACGCTTGCCCAGAGTGCGAGCAAGCAGGTTATGACCTTTGGGAGCATACTCATAGGCATAGCGAGAAAATCAGAAGCGGACTCCTGCAGAATCAGCTTCATGACAAACTAGTTGTTTGGGATAGTAAGGAAGGACTGAAGGAATTTTGACACCGGTGATTCATATTCTGGATACACACTCTGCTAACCAAATCGCTGCTGGAGAGGTGGTTGAACGACCAGCCTCTGTGGTTAAAGAGTTGGTAGAAAACGCTATAGACGCGGGGGCCAAACACATTGACATAACCATTGAGGGGAATGGTGTTCCGTTAATTCGGGTGCGAGATGATGGCTGCGGAATCGGCATTTCGGATTTACCCTTAGCCGTCATTCGTCATGCGACGAGTAAGATCACTGAGATTGGAGATCTCGATCATTTGCGAACCCTCGGGTTCAGAGGGGAAGCTTTACCGAGCATTGCCTCGGTTTCTAATCTGGAAATTTCCACACGTCCTGCTGATGAAGTTGCCGGATTGAGCCTAACACTCAAAGGTGGAGAACAAGGGGAGTTTAAAGAAGTCGGGTGCCCGGTCGGAACCTCAGTAACAGTTCGAGATTTGTTTTATAATACGCCAGCGAGATTGAAATTTTTAAAATCTACCCCGACGGAATTTGGGCTGATTAGTGATTCCATCGGGCGCATGGCGCTGGCGCACCCAGAGATTGCATTTTCTCTAACTCATCCGCAGCAAGTTGTTTTGCAAACCTCTGGGCGTGGTCAGTTACGTGAAACAATTGGATCTATCCTCGGGCATACCATGGCGCGGCAACTTATATCAATCCATGCGCAACACGAAGAGTGGTGTTTAGAAGGCTATATCAGTCCACCGGATCTGGTCCGAACTTCTAAGCAAGCTCAAGTTTTTATGATTAACGGACGAAGTATACGTTCGTCGTTTTTAAGCCGTGCTTTGCAGGAAGGCTATCACACCCTGATTCCGGCGAAGCTTCACCCCATAGTCGTGCTGCACCTGCATGTTCCGCCATCAGATTATGATGTGAATGTTCATCCCACAAAAATGGATGTTCGGTTCAAGAATGAACAAGCCTTAACCCATTTTATCAGTCAGGCTGTTTATCGAACTCTCATAAATAGTAAGCCCTTACCGACCTTTGAGACGACCAAATCTACCTTTTCGCTCCCACCTAGAATGGATGTTTCAGCAACAAATGCTTCTAGCTCCATTGCAATTCGAACCCCGTCAACTCCTAAGGGCACTCAGTTATTGACCCCTAGGTTAACCTCGACACCAACCCCTAATGCAGCGATGCAAATCAGTGAGATAGCCGAACCTTTGTCAACAGATGCTAAGGAAAGTCAACTTATTGCTCAAACGAGTACTCAAACCAATGCTCAGACCTATACTAAGCCTGAGGCTTACCAAGAGGCTTACCAAGAGACTTACCCAGAGACTAGCCCAGAGACTAGCCCCCAGAAACCCCAAGTCTTTGATCAAGCAAAATTTTTCGGTACACTTCCTCAGCAAAAGACTAGTGTTCCTCAGGATAATGGTTCTATCATCTATGAACAAACTACCCCAGACAACCCCAATGCCCCAGATATTCTCTCTCAAATCTGGCCATTAGCACAGCTTTTCAACACCTACATCTTGGCGACGGATGGTGAAACTCTCTTTATGATTGATCAACATGCAGCTCACGAACGGATCAACTATGAACGATTATTAAAGGAGTTCAAACATGCAGAACAAGCAAGTCAGTCACTTCTTATACCACTTCCCATGGAGTTCACCCTCCAGGAAGAACAGGTTCTCTTAGAGCATTTGTGGATTCTTAATGAAATGGGATTTGTGTTAGAACAATTTGGCTCACGTACCTACTTATTACGAGGTGTACCGGTCCAGACTGGAATATCTCAACCAGACAAGCTGCTGCGTGAGTTTATCGAAGAAGTGTTGTTGAGGAACACAGCACCCAACTTAAACAAACTGTTGGAAGAGTGGATCTATCTTTTGGCTTGCAAAGAATCCATCAAAGCCCAAGACTCACTGTCCTTGTTGGAAATGGAACAACTGATTGCCCGACTTTATCAAACTCAGAATCCTTATACCTGTCCCCATGGTCGCCCTACCATGGTTAAAATGTCCCGTGGGGAGTTAGAAAGACGTTTTTATCGCACCTAACGATGGGAAGTTTGTGTGCTTTGTGACAGGGACATACTAACCGTAAGAAGGAAACAAGAAGCTTTTATGAAGTTACAAGGGAGGGCTTATGGCTAGTGAATGAACTCCCCATCCATATTAAAATAACCCATTCAGATTCGAGACTTCAAAGGAGATTTGATTGGTTTCTTCAACACCCCGGATGCAACTGGATCACTACACCGAGGGGGGAAGAGAGATTTCCAGAACTAGCCATCACTCGACGTGGTGTATTCTTGACCAATGGAACGGAACGGCTGGCCTTTCATCCCAGCATGGCCCTGATTCGTCTGATTAATCTTCGGCGAGGTGGGTCAGATCGGTTTCTTGAAGCGACGAAGATCAGCGCTGGTGACTCCTTGATCGATGCTACTCTTGGCTTAGGAACGGATGCTTTAATTGGAGCATGGGCAGTCGGTGAAACTGGAAAGGTCCTTGCTTTTGAACAATCCCCGGTTTTAGCCGCTATGGTACAAGATGGTTTAAGCCATATTACTGAACTGATTACAAATTCTAAAAAAACAGAAAAACAAGTCGCTTGGGCTGCTTTAGCAGACGCTTCACATAGAATTCAAATTTCTTGGGGAGATCACATGGAGTTCTTAAGACGAATTCCCACTAGTTCCGTCGATATCGTCTATTTTGATCCCATGTTCAGGCAGACTCTCCAACAATCAAAATCAATCCAACCCTTACACCAATGGTCAGAGCATAAACCACTCGACCCTAAGGCAATTTATGAGGCTTGTCGAATCGCTCGGAAACGGGTTGTCTTAAAGGAACGTAAGAACAGCTCAGAGTTCCAACGCCTTGGTTTTGAGATATTACTCGGAGGCCAGTACAGCCCAGTTGATTATGGTGTCATTCTAGTTTAATGGAGGTAGGATAGGTGTATCCACTTGTAGTAATAATCGGTCCGACTGGAGTTGGTAAGACCGCACTGGGAATAGCACTTGCCCAAACCATCGGTGGAGAAATAATCTCTGGAGATTCCGTCCAGGTCTATCAGAAATTAGATATTGGTTCAGCAAAACCGACGGCAGAAGAGCTTCAACTTGTCCCTCATCATCTGATTGATTGTTTAGATCCCACGGAACCTTTTACGGCTGCTCAGTTTAAATCCCTGGCAACCTCGTTGATCGCTGAGATTAGGGGCCGGGGACATATTCCGATTGTTGTCGGTGGAACAGGACTTTATATTCGTTCCTTATTAGATCCCTATGATTTTTCGCAACACGGCTCAGAGGAAATTCGGAGCAAATGGAAGGAGTTCGCTATTTTACATGGCAACGAGGCACTGCATAGAGAGCTGGAGAAACAGGATCCTGTCACTGCGGAGCAGCTCCATCCCAACAACGTTTTGCGCATAATCAGGGCTCTTGAAGTTTTTGAACTAACAGGAAAAACCCTCTCCAGCCAGCGTCAATTTCGAGATGATGAATACCAGCCCCTTGATCCAGCCATTGTTTATATTGGGCTCACTGCGGCACGAGACGTAATCTATGATCGGATAAATCAACGCTGCGTTACAATGTTAAAGCAGGGTTTAATTGAAGAAACCCTAGCTCTTTTAAAGGACGGTTATGCCCCGACCTTAAAACCTTTGCAAAGTATCGGTTATCGTCATGCAATTTGGTTCTTAAAAGGGAGAGTCACCCAACCAGAAATGTTAAGATTACTCCAACGTGATACACGTCATTTTGCCAAACGTCAATTCACCTGGTTCCGACGTGATCCTCGGATTAGCTGGTACGATATTAGTCTTCAATTAAATGAGATTCTCAAGATTGTCGTACAAACTTGCAGAGCCTGCGAAACTCGTGTAATATAGTTATTATAGAAATATAAGGTGATGGAGGAAAAATCATGAACAAGTCGCCCATCAATTTACAAGATACCTTTTTAAACCAGGTACGCAGAGAAAACCTCCCGGTGACCATTTATTTGGTTAACGGGTTTCAGCTTAAGGGACTTATTAAAGGATTTGACAACTTTACGGTCGTCATTGAATTTGAGGGCAGACAACAAATGGTTTATAAACATGCCATATCAACGGTAATGCCTATTCGACCGATTAACTTCAATACCGCAAGTGCAGGAGACTCAAATACTTAAGTTAACTATCAAGATCATCGACGATTTTCTAAGCATGAAGAACTAAGTTCGGTATAGATCGAACTTAGTTCTTTATGCTTGAATTCATTACTGGACTATGTTATCCTAAGATTATATGCTTTTATCTTAGTGAAAGAAAGGAACTCAACCCAACTATGGAAACTCGAAATTTAAGAAACATTGCAATTATCGCTCACGTTGATCATGGGAAAACGACCCTTGTTGACGTTATGCTTAAACAGAGTGGAACCTTCCGTGCTAACCAACAAGTTGTAGAACGCGTCATGGATTCCAATGATTTAGAACGTGAACGTGGTATTACCATTTTATCAAAAAACACTGCTGTCCATTGGCTGGGAACAAAGATTAATATTATTGACACTCCAGGGCATGCTGACTTCGGAGGAGAGGTTGAACGTGTCTTACAGATGGTCAATGGAGTTCTTCTGATCGTCGATTCCTTTGAAGGGCCGATGCCTCAAACTCGTTTCGTTTTACGAAAAGCCTTGGAACTGAAGCTTATCCCCATTGTTGTCATCAATAAGATAGACCGCCCGGATGCACGACCGGCTGAAGTGGTCGATGAAGTCTTAGATCTCTTCATTGAGCTCGGTGCAGAAGACCATCAATTAGATTTTCCAGTTGTCTATGCCTCTGCGCGCTCAGGCATTGCAGGACTCTCTCCTGATGCTCTGGAAGACACCTTGGCACCTTTATTTTCCGTTATCTTAGAGCATATTCCAGCTCCAGTCGTTGATCTCGATGCTCCCTTTCAAATGCTTGTTACAACCTTAGATTATGACGATTATGTCGGTAAAATCGTCATTGGTCGTATCGTTCGAGGGACAATTCATCAAAATGAAAATATCACCTTGATCAAGCGGGATGAAAGTTTTGAACGGACGCGAGTAGGAAAAGTTATGCTTTTCGAGGGATTAAAGCGAGAAATCGTGCCCGAAGCGTCTGCTGGAGAAATCGTAGCCCTTACGGGATTAACAAGTGCTAATATTGGGGAAACTGTTGCCTGTGCCCTTAGTCCTGAAGCTTTACCGACCATTGAAGTGGANNCGTGAAGGACACTTTGTTACCTCGCGTAAGATTCGGGAGCGTCTCTGGAAAGAAGTTGAGACAAATGTCAGCCTGAGAGTCGAAGAGACAGACTCTGCTGATAGTTTTCAAGTCTCTGGTAGAGGAGAGCTTCACCTCTCAATTTTAATTGAAAACATGCGTCGCGAAGGGTATGAACTTCAAGTTTCTAAACCTGAAGTTATCTATAAAATGATCGACGGTGTCAAATGCGAACCCATTGAATTCTTAATCTGTGATTTACAAGAGAGTTCCTTGGGAGCTGTCATGGAGTTATTAGGTAAGCGCAAAGCTGAAATGTCTAATATGATAAATCTCTCTGCAACACAACTCCGCGTAGAATTTCGAATTCCGGCTCGAGGCCTGATCGGTTTCCGAGGAGAGTTCTTATCCCAAACCAGGGGTGAGGGAATGATGAGCCATATGTTCTTGGGTTATGAACCTTATAAAGGGGATATCCCAGGCCGAAATCGCGGCGCGCTGATTGCCTTCGAAGAAGGAGAAACGAACGCTTACGGTCTCTATTCTGCTCAAGAGCGCGGCCAATTGTTTGTTGATCCAGGCCTTCATGTATATGGAGGTATGATTGTTGGAGAAAATAAACGTGAACAGGATATTGAAGTTAACGTTTGTAAGAAAAAGCAGCTCACCAATATGCGTACCAGTTCAGCAGATGAAGCGTTACGCCTGGATAAGCCTAGAGAGCTTTCTTTAGAACAATCCTTAGAATTTATTAACGACGATGAATTGGTCGAAATCACCCCTAAAAGTGTTCGACTGCGTAAGAAGTTCTTAGATCATACTTCTCGAGTACGTTACGCCAAAAGCTTAACAGGGAAATAATAACAACACTTAACTAGGACACCTTTTATCTTTACTTGCGTATATTAGTAAAGATGGGAGGTGTGCCTGTACTTATGACAATCCGTATCACGTTTAAACCGGACAATTCTCAACCTCCGGTCATTCAAATTCCCTTACCCCCCAAAAACCCAAGTGAACCCACTCCTACCGCTGAGATGGCGGGGATTGGCCGAGCACGAAAGAGTAACTCTACACAAGAAAAAGATAAGGATAAAGATAAAAAAGTCGGAGAAATTCTCGATGAATTAGAGACCTATATCGGTTTAATCATTGTGAAACGTCTGATCCGAGATCTACAAGCCTATGTGGAAATCCAAAAACGGAGACTCCAGGAAAAACTCATAGCAGAACCCCTTGTTTTACATATGATTTTTAGAGGGAATCCAGGAACCGGCAAAACAACAGTGGCACGTTTGGTCGGGCGACTGTTTAAAGAAATGGGAGTTCTTCAAAAAGGACATGTGATCGAATGTGAACGGGCAGATTTAGTCGGTGAATATATTGGGCATACTGCACAAAAGACAAGAGAGCAACTTAAGAAGGCCTTAGGCGGCGTCCTCTTTATTGATGAAGCCTATTCTTTAGCTCGAGGGGGAGAGAAAGATTTTGGCAAGGAAGCCATCGATGCCTTAGTCAAGGCTATGGAGGACAATAAAGACAATCTTGTTTTAATCTTGGCCGGATATCGTCAAGAAATGGAATGGTTCTTACAGACTAATCCTGGACTTCGTTCCCGCTTCCCTATACATATTGACTTTCCAGATTATACCCTCGATGAATTACTAGCTATCGGTAAACTGATGCTAAAAACTCGGCAATATGAATTAACAACTGAGGCGGAAGATGCGCTCCGCTTCCACCTGCAAAACTTACTCAACACCCATCGTTATGCAGGGAATGCTCGGCTTGTCCGTAACCTCGTGGAAAAAACAGTTCGAAAACAAGCCGTTCGGCTGTTCCAAAAAACGAGTTCAAGTCGCGAAGAACTAATTCAGATCTTGCCTGAAGATATAAATTTGGAAGATCTCTAGTGGAAAAGCGTTTGCAAGAGTGCATTTTGAAGTGTAATCAGTCAGGAAAATTAGGAAACATGAGGTTTTTTGTATGGCTATGGACATTTCGGGAGACTTGTCTGGAATTCGGGCAAGCCAGATACAAGAACTTAAGAATCTTTCTGAAATCAAAACAGAACGGACTGAACTTATCAATTCTACAATTCTTGAAGAATTGATTCGCCTAACCCAACTTTGGAATCGGGAAATCGCTGTCTATCTTTCCCGTCCCGGCACACTGTTAGCCGGGGCTGTTGGCCGTCATGCCACGGTAGCCCTTCCTCCGATTAAAGGAAGATCCGTGGGAAAACATTTGCGCTGTATCCATACGCATCCCAAGGGGAACTACTCCCTAAGTCCCCTTGATCATAGTGCCTTATCCTCTCTTCAGCTGGAAAGTATGGCTTCCCTTGGTGTTCTCGATGGGCAACTCACGGGAATTCAAATTGCCTATCGGACAGACGAGGACAATCCTTATCTCGTTAATCTCAGCCCTAAAAACTGGAATTCCTTTGACTATAACCAGGCTCTTAATGAACTTTCCAAAGGTACATCGAGAGGGACCAAACCTCAGACCCCTCCTAATAGTGAGCGCGCTTTCCTTATTGCCCTGGAAGAAAGTGACCAAGAAAATCAGGATTATCTAGATGAACTGCGCGAACTAACCCGGTCAGCTGGGGTTGAGGTAGTCGGTCAACTTGTCCAATTAAGGCGTTATAGCCAGAATCGCAGCTATTTTGGAACCGGAAAACTTGAAGAACTTGTCCACCGTTTACAGGAAACAGAAGCTAATGTGATTATCTGTGATGATGAACTATCGACCACCCAGTTGCGAACCTTAGAGGCAGAAACTGGTCTGAAAGTATTAGACCGTTCAGGATTGATCTTAGATATTTTTGCTCAGCGCGCTCAATCCCGGGAAGGTAAACTTCAAGTTGAATTAGCTCAATTAAAGCATCTATTACCTTATTTAACAGGTCAGGGACAAGCACTCTCTCGTTTAGGTGGAGGAGTTGGCACCCGGGGTCCTGGAGAAACAAAACTTGAGATGGATCGTCGGAGAATGCGGGATCGCATAACCCAACTTGAAAGAGAATTAAAACTTGTACTTCAGCACCGGGAAGTTCAGCGCCGTCAAAGAAGTAGAAGTGGGCTCCCCATCATTGCCTTAGTAGGCTATACTAACGCAGGAAAAACGACGTTCATGAAAAATGCCATGGAACAAGCGGGTAGTCGTTCCGATTTGCCCCTTGGTGAAAATAGATTATTTGCTACGTTAGATCCCATCGTTCGGAGTATTAGAGTAAGCTCTTCCTTGGAAGTTCTGCTTAGCGACACGGTTGGGTTTATCAGAAAATTACCCACTCAGTTGATTAATGCTTTTATTGCAACCTTAGAAGAAGTACAACAAGCGGATGTTTTGATTCATGTTTTAGATGCCAGTCATCCTCAGGCCCTCCAACAAGCTGAGGCGGTCCATCAAGTGCTAAAACAACTTGGATGCGTTGAAAAACCTATGCTAAGCTTGCTAAATAAGGTTGATAAAGCCTTAGATGAAGATGCTTTGAATGATTTAGCTCAACAACTTCCTTATCCCGTCAAAATGTCCCTAACTCGTGGAGATTCTCTCAAGCCAGTATGGAAATATGTCAGCTCATTACTAACCTAAACCCCCAGAGATTGACTACCTAAAGACTGGCAAAGCTTATCAAATTGAAATCATACGAGAGAATAAACGGTACTACGTCCATGTCACGATTGAAGAGAAAGAAGCTGCACAGTATACCTCAAATGATGGGGCTATCGGGGTTGATGCAAATCCGGACGGATTAGGGGTAGCAGAGCTGGATTATTACGGCCAATACCGAGGCAGTCATTTTATTCGTGAAAGCGAATGGACCTATGCACGTTCTAAATCGAAGGTTAAACTTAATACGAAAGGATGTGAAAAGCCTGGTTTCATGGCAACATTTGCGGAAAGCTTGCTTAGCTGAGGTATTAACTCCAGCTTAAAGATAAGAAATGGCAACAGTACACGTGGTGAAAGGCTGTTGTCATGGTGATCTTAGGCGATGGGTAACACCCTCTTTTGGATAGAACGTGAAAGCGGCGGTTAAATCTACGGAGTTTAACCATCCGAAACATAGACGAGAGTCTGTGGCTCAGCAACTGAATCCTGTGACGTTGCCGCTTGTTCGTCGGACAAGTGAAGGACGCATTTTGTAGTTTAGTTAATTTTAATGCGTTTTAGAAACCAGGAAATAGTTTGTATTTGAATCCCGATTGGCCGAAGTTGATTAACAAAGCAGTAGCCGAAGCGGAAGAAGCACTCTTTCGTCAACTACCTGTACTACAAGAGATAGCCTTCAAAAATCATAAGAAAGTATTAAAAGCATTTCAAGAAGAGCGAGTTTCTACTTATCACTTACAGGGAACCACGGGTTATGGACTCGGTGATTCTGGTCGAGAAGTCCTCGACCGTGTAGCAGCCCGTATTTTAGGAACCGAAGCGGCACTTGTCCGCGGTCAGTTTGTTTCAGGGACTCATGCAATTGCTGCAGCCCTTTTTGGTGTGCTTCGACCAGGCGATCATATTATTTCGGTTAGCGGAGCTCCTTACGATACCCTAGAAGAAGTTATCGGGCTAAGGGGAAAAGGGCAGGGGAGTCTCATAGATTTTGGGATATCCTATGAGGACATCCCCTTAGACTCACAAGGTAAAATACAATACTCTCTTTTAGGCGAGAGAATTACAGATAAGACCCGCTTACTTATGGTTCAGCGTTCGCGAGGGTATGCTTGGCGCAACTCTCTGATGATAGCTCAGTTAAAGGAACTTGTAGAAAATGTCAAAACAAACTATCCTCAACTGATTATTTTTGTAGATAACTGCTATGGAGAGCTCGTCGAAATCCAAGAACCGGGTGATATTGGCGTCGATTTGCTCGCTGGTTCGCTAATTAAGAATCTAGGAGGCAGTCTAGCTCCTACCGGTGGGTATGTAGCCGGGCGCGCAGATCTAGTTCAACTCGCTGCCCAGCGCTTAACAGCACCAGGCATCGGTGAGCACATGGGGGCGACCTTAGAGTGGCAACGACTGTTTTATCAAGGCTTATTTTTGAGTCCCTTGACGGTTTCTGAATCGATTAAAGGTGCGGTTTTTTCCTCAGCATTTTGGCGAGCTTTAGGATTTGAAGTAAATCCAGAACCAGAAATGCTAAGAACTGATCTTATCCAAGCCGTTAGGCTCGGATCAAGAGAAAAGCTGATCGCCTTTTGTCAGGGAATACAAAAAGGTTCTCCACTTGATTCTCACGTCACGCCTATACCCTCTGGTATGCCAGGTTATGAAGATGAAGTCATTATGGCAGGGGGAACTTTTATCTTAGGTTCAACCAGTGAATTTTCTGCTGACGGTCCTCTCCGCGAACCCTATATTGTTTATCAGCAAGGTGGAATTTCACATCATTATGTGCAGCTAGGCAACATTTTAGCAGCTCTTAATTTATTTGAACAAGGACTTCTCAGTTAACTTTTTCAGACTTAATTCGATGGCTATTCTCCTCAGATAAGTTTAGCTAAACTCGTTGAGGAGAGAATCCACTTTGCTTATATAAGCTTTCTTGAAAAAAATATGTTAATATTTAAGGGGGAAAGAGGTGAATTATGGATACTTCGGAGTCACCAAAAAGTACTGGGCGATTTTTAATAGAACTAATAGAAATTGTCCTGATTGCCTTTGCGCTTTCTTGGTTGTTGCGTACCTTTGTGATTGAAGCACGCAAAATTCCTACTGGTTCAATGCTTCCTACCATTCAACTTGAAGACCGGGTAATTGTAGATAAGTTTTTCTTTAAACGGTTTGATCAGATTAGCCCTGGTGATATTGTTGTTTTCCATCCACCAGCCAGTGCCCATGCGACAGATGACTACATTAAACGAGTCGTAGGCTTACCAGGAGATAAAATCGAAATACGAAATCGTACAACCTATGTCAATGGTCAGCCTCTTTATGAACCCTATCTATTAGAGAAGCCTAACAATAACTTCGGTCCCATAGACGTTCCTGAGAATTCAGTCTTTGTGATGGGAGACAATCGCAATAACAGTGCGGATTCTAGGGAATGGGGCTTTTTACCGATGGAAAATATTACCGGCAGAACTCTTTTTCGCTACTGGCCTATAGGACAAATTGGTGCTCTTGCCCGTTAGGCGGGAGCTTTTTTCTTTTAGAAGCATATACTTCTATGAGAAAGATTATCTTCTCTTATGAGGAAATTTTTTGGGACACAGAGAACATATGAATTTTTGTTCTAAAGAGATTAATTGAGAGGGTGGGGTATAGTGGGTGAACACAAACTAAATGTGGCTCTTTTATTTGGTGGCCGCTCTGGTGAACATGAGGTTTCATTAAATTCAGCCCAGTCTATTTATAATGCCATTGATCGAAATCGTTATAATGTAGAAACCATCGGCATTAATAAACTTGGGCAATGGTTTTGGGGGGAATTACCAGGGAAATTGATCAAGGATGGCTTCCCTTCCCAAGATCAAGCTTGTCAGGTTACGCTGGTTATTGATCCGACAAACCCGCATTTTATTGCTTTAGATGGTCGTGTTCTGCCAAACCAAGGGAAAGTTGATCTGATTTTTCCTGTCCTTCATGGACCCTATGGGGAAGATGGAACTCTTCAAGGATTACTCGAAATGGCTAATATCCCTTATGTAGGATCAGGCGTTTTAGGTTCCTCACTTGGTATGGACAAAGATCGGATGAAAGCCGTTTTCCATGAAAAGGAGCTGCCCCAAGCACGCTACCTGACGTTACTTCGTTCAGACTTACTGAACGAGGTAGAAACAAGTCTTAATCAAATCGAGGCAAAGATAGGCTATCCTTGCTTTGTAAAGCCAGCTAATCTAGGCTCAAGTGTGGGAATATCCAAGGCCCATCATCGCTTAGAATTGCAGAATGCGCTAAAGGTTGCAGCGAACTTCGATCGTAAAATCGTTGTCGAAGAAACAATTATTGGCCAAGAAATTGAAGTCTCTGTTCTGGGGAATGACAGGCCAAAAGCCTCGCTTCCTGGAGAAGTTTTACCTGCGCAGGAATTCTATACTTATGAAGCAAAGTATTCCAATATTGGTTCTAGACTGTTGATCCCGGCAGACCTCGATCAATCTATCGTAGAGCGTTTACAGAAGATGGCCGTTGAAGCTTTCTGTGCTGTCGAAGCCTGTGGTTTGAGTCGTGTTGATTTCTTTGTAACCCCTCAAAACGAGATTTACCTAAACGAAATTAATACCTTACCAGGTTTTACGGAAATCTCAATGTACCCCAAGCTTTGGGAGGTTACCGGAATTCCGTACTCTGATTTGATTGATGAATTAATCACTTTAGGTTTAGAACGATTTCAGGATAAACAAAGCTCCAAAATCTCGCCTGAATAAGGTTGCCGATGGCAACCGATGGCTAACCGCTACTAAAGAGTCCTACTTTTAGGTTTCATGTATTCCCGATCATAAAGGGGAGCAGAGATGGATATCCATCTCTGCTCCCCTTATTTTATTTATCAAATTTAGTGCTTTGATAAAATACTGATAAAAAATGAAAGAGTAATAGTAAGCGTTCTTTCTAGTGCATATTGTTTAGGGGGCGTCTTATTAGAGGGTACGAAAGACACCGACAACTTTCCCTAAAATCGAGACGTCCTGGGAATAGATTGGTTCCATAGCAGAGTTTTCGGGCTGGAGCCGAATGAGCGTTCTTTCTTTAAAAAATCGTTTTACAGTTGCTTCATCACCTATCAATGCCACAACGATTTCGCCGTTTCTAGCTACATTTTGTTGACGGACGATAATGTAGTCTCCATCCAGAATGCCTGCTTCAATCATGCTATCTCCTTGAACCTTAAGCATAAAAACATTATCTTGACGAACCAGATCGTCCGGAAGGGGAAAGGTGCCTTCAATGTTTTCCACAGCTAAAATCGGCTGTCCTGCAGTTACACGACCCACAATGGGCACATGTATCGCTTTCTGCTTGTCAATTGGGTCAATAGAACTATCCAAGATCTCGATGGCCCGAGGCTTTGTAGGATCACGCCGGATATACCCTTTTTCCTCTAAGGTCTGAAGATGTCCATGCACTGTAGAGCTAGATAGTAAACCAACAGCTTCGCCTATTTCCCGAACGGCAGGAGGATATCCTTTTTTACGTATTTCTTCTTTAATAAATTCCAAGATCTTCGTTTGACGCATTGATAAATCCGGGTACATAAGTATCACACCCCCATCTATTCAGGAATATTGTACCATCCATTGCCGTAAAGTGCAAACAAATGTTCGCAATGAATCATGTATAGTCAGTATAAACGAGAATGTGAAAAGAAAATGATCTTTGAAGAAAGTAGGGGAATAAGATGAGAATTTATACCAGACTCCAACACAGATTAGCTCAGCTCATATTTCTTATTTTACTCGGCATGATTGCATGGCATTTACTTCATAAGCCACCTAATATATCAGAAGATATCTATCCGTATTTGAGTTCAGTAACACCTACTCTTGTGAAACAGTGCCATGAAGATAGCCTCAAATCCCCTACTGCTTCATGGGAGGATTTATTAGCAATCCGTTCGACTCTACCAGAAAAAGAAGCTCAGGCGCTTATTGACCAACTTCGCAATCAAGTTCTATTTAAAGACTTAAACTGGGGCACGCTTCCGTCAGCTTCCCTTAAAAAAGTTCGGAGGCATCGGGATATCCTAAAGCAATATACATATTATTATCCCGAGAAATATGTCTTTCCTGTGCAGGGTGCGACCTGGTTCGATGATAGCTTTGGTGCAGATCGAGAAGGAGGATTCCGCAGACATGAAGGGACAGATTTGTTTGGAAAGGAAGGGACTCCCATTGTTAGTATCTGTGGGGGAAAGATTGAGCAGTTAGGGTGGAACAGGCTGGGTGGAGAACGAGTCGGAGTACGAGGGGATGATGGAAATTATTATTATTACGCCCATCTGCAATATAGTTCGCCGCACCTTAGTAAAGGAAAACGAATCGAAAAAGGGGAGGCCATAGGAGGGATGGGGCACACTGGAGACGCCTTGACTACACCCGATCATCTTCATTTTGGAATTGAACTACCCAATGGAAAATGGGTCAATCCCTATCCTTTTTTGGCAGTTTGGCAACTATGGATGAAATAAAGGAACTTGCTCAATATTTTAAAATTAGTTATAATAACCTTGTTTGTGCAATCAGAAACTATAAGTTCGGGTAAGCATAAGTAATTACTAAGGAGATGCCCTAGGAGGGGTTAATCATTGAGCTATAAAAAGCGAAGACATTTCAGATCAAAGGGAATTATACTTGTGATGTTCATTGGAATATTATCGTTGGTAGGATTCCGCTATTTTGATCTAGGCCCTGCCAAGGTCAAAGGCCTTATTACATTAGCTGAAACTAAACTAAAAATCTTCAAGTCCATGACCTCACTTACTCCTACACCAACAGCTGCTGCTATAGCAATTGCTACACCTACAAGTAAAGATAATACTACTAATACTAATACTAATACTAATACTTCATTTTCAAGTTCAAGTTCAGCTTCGGAGCACATAGCGCCAAAGGTAAGCTACGTACTCCTTGATCCCCAAACGAACCAGATACTTAAATCACAAAATCCTGACTTACAACGCGCCCCTGCCAGCACCTTGAAACTCCTCACTGGTTTAATCGCTGAAGAGAGCTTGAAAGAGACGGATATCGTGAAGGTCGGCCCTGAAGTAACGGTAGAAGGCTCCAGACTTGGACTCAGTCCAGGAGACGAAATATCCGTCGACGACCTGTTAACTGCGCTTTATGTCAACAGTTCTAATGACGCAGCTGCTGCTTTGGCAGTCAAAATCAGCGGTTCAATCCCTGAATTTGCTCAGAAAATGAATAACTATGCCACTGCTCTAGGGTGTCAAAATTCTCGCTTTACGAACCCACATGGAATGCCCGACCCTGACCAATATACCACTGCTAGCGACTTTGCTGTGATTGCCAATCACTTTATCAAGAATGAAAAACTCATGAAATATGTTCAGAAAAACCACGCACGTGTCCAGTGGAAAGACGCTCAGGGTAAGATTCGTAACGCGGAGTTGCAGAACACGAACCTCCTCCTAGGGGTTTATCCTGGAGACCGAGGTCTAAAAACTGGTACCACGACAGAAGCTGGTCAATGCCTTGTAACCTATGTCACAAGAGCAGACGGAGATTTATTACTGGTCTTATTTGGGAGTGAGCAACGCTATAAAGATACCATTAACTTATTGGATGAAGCGTGGGCAGAGCAACGGTCAAAGGCTGCACTTCGAGACCTATCTAAAGACCCAAGATCGTTGATTGTGAGTCCGGGACTATTTTAATTTAGTTCATAATAATTAGTACTTTGGAGGTTTGAGAACTTGAATAAGCTTGGTGAGCCTTGCGTTTTGGAAGATCGTGTTTGCACAGCATGTGGAGAATGTGATCTTTGTGATCTAGATCCGACAAAACAATGTGATAATTGTTGCCAGTGTATTAAAACACCCGAGGGTGACTTCGCTGAAATTGAGATCGACGATATATTAGTGAATATTGAAGAGTAACCCGACCAAAAGGGGGATGTATTATTTAGTGCAAGTGGAATGAGTGATGGTGGGCTAAATCCATTGATTTAATTTCAATGCGCTTAAGTAAGAAGGGGGAACTTATATTCCCTAATTCCCCCTATTAGTTATTTGAGAACTAATCTTAGCTTCGTTGTTTTTGCTTCTTATTATTTCCCCCTAATCTTTCAATTTTAGGTTCATTAGCCTGATTTTTTAATTGTTCAAAATGTTCGTCCATCTCTGGATATTTATTAGCTAAAACTTCTCTTCTTGTCTGATCTTGATTACTCAAAAAGAACGCCTCCTCATTATTAAACTTATTACTCTGATAGTATTTCCTGAATTGTAGGTTACAATCCAATAATGTTTGATGATATTCCATAATTGGGATAAAGTATATTTGAAATTGATATAAGCAGTTATACGAGGGAGGAGAGAAATCCTATGAAAACCATTCCTTTGAAAAACGGACAAACGGTGCTAATAAAAGAAGCCGGCAAAGGAGACGCTCCCGAGCTCGTTATCTACTTACAGATGATCGGTGCTCAATCGGATTTCCTAACCTTTGGACCTGGTGAACTTGAGGTATCGGTAAGCGAAGAGGAAGTTTTCCTCGAAGAAAGTCGCATCACCAAAAACAGAATTATGCTCCTCGCCTTAGTTGGAGATAAGGTAATTGGCTGTTTAAACTTTACTGGTGGAATCCGGGCCCGGATACAACATACGGGCGAATTCGGAGTTTCAGTACTTAAGAATTACTGGGACCAAGGAATTGGAACCGTTTTGGTTCAAGAATTGATTCAGTGGGCAAAGGACTCAAACAAAGTTCGCAAACTTAATCTTCGAGTTCGAAGTGACAATGATAGAGCGATTCGTGTCTACGAGAAAATTGGCTTCATTCAAGAGGGGTTGATTACAAGGGAGTTCTTTATTTCAGGGCAGTTTTTTGATTGTATCTATATGGGTCTTACCATTGATTAGAAGGAGGGTTGTATCAGTCAATTTACTTTCCCGCACTCGCAATTAACAAAATTGTAAAAAAATTAAAACTAGTCGGAAGAGTTAGACTTTGAGAAAGTGAGAACAATCACTATCTTTTTAAATTTCAGTCTGTTATAATAAAAGCAAGTAATTCACATCGATAATTTTAAGTTGTGAAGGGAGAAAAAACGATGGCTGTAACAATATTTACTTGGTTTTTAATAGTACTGATGGTTCTATTAGCAATTGCAAGTGTTAAATTCATAATTAGTTCTTGTTATCAAGTTTATAAGAAATTCCACAGAATCTCCGAAGAAAAACGAGGATCTTTGAACAAATCAATTCAAGTATAGTTAGATCGATAAAAAATGTCTATCTACAAAAGACAGAAAGCACCTCTTTTCGATTAGAAAAGGGGTGCTATTTTCACATTCTGTGACCAAAATAAATGATTATATAAAAAAATGTCGTCTTTTTGACAAAAATCAGTAAGCTCGTGCTACACTAAGTGTAAAGACATAGTTATTAGATCTGAGGAAGAAAAAACACGGATGGGGGCCGACTGTTGAAAAAAAGTTTAATTCCATGGTGGATGCGCCTTAAAATTCATTTTCTTATATTTGGAGTCACCATGTCCATTCTTCCTCTGTTCCTTCTTGGTAATTTAGGTTTTACATCTGTACGACAAAATCTACAAAAGGGTATTTACGAACAAGACTTTGCGCAGGTAACAGTAATCGCCAATGAAATACGAAACTTCGTCAGAAATGTTGAGATCAGTTTAACCCCTACGAAGGTAACGAGTGCCTACGCTCTCATAGGGAAAGACGAAACATCACGTCAGATAATTTTAGAAATACTTTTGCACCAAGAGTCTTTTATCGAAGAAATTAAGATAACTGATGAAAATTTTATCATCATCGATCAGATCACTCGTCAAGAGGGAATTCACCCTTCTACGTCAGCAACCAAAAT
>DOPS01000054.1:0-128 GCA_003512645.1 Desulfosporosinus sp. | reverse complement strand
TTGACTAAAGCTCGAATCGGATATTTGCAAGCTAAAGTTGACTTGAATGGGATCATCAGCCGATATGTTAATATGCAGTTGGGTGAGGGAGCGTACGTATTTATAGTTGACCAAGCCGGAAATTTAAT
>DOPS01000287.1:0-5982 GCA_003512645.1 Desulfosporosinus sp. | reverse complement strand
CTGATCAGCATGACCAGAAACGGCAGCACCTATTATTATCACTACAACGGTCATGGTGATGTAATAGCCCTTACCGATACCAACGGCAATACAGTAGCCACCTATCAGTACGATGCCTTTGGCAACATCCTCAACAGTACAGGGACAGTAGACAACCCCTACCGCTATGCCGGATACCGCTATGACGAAGCAACAGGTCTCTATTATCTCAATGCCCGTTACTATGACCCGGAAACAGGGAGATTCACCACGGAGGATACCTTCCATGGCTATGTCGACGATCCCCAGAGCTTAAACCTGTATGCATACTGCTACAACAACCCGTTAGCATACGTAGATCCTGACGGACATGACCCTTGCTATTGTCCCAGGGACCCTGTACAAGATGATTTAAGTACAGTCTATAATTTCCTGATAGGAGATGATATAAATACCCTTCTTAACCCTAATGCGCAGATGGGTATGAAATTCCTGGCTGCAGCAAGTATTGGGAGCAACTTTGTTGGCGGAGGAGCTGTGACAAAAGGGCTAAAACTTGCAATGAAGTCCAAGAAGGGGATGAAGGTATTAAAGGGAGTGAGTAGTGCTCCTGCATCGCTAATGCAAGGAGCAGCGAACACGAGAGTCTATTTAGGAATTAAAGATGGTGTTACAGATTATGTTGGGATAACAAAAGATATAGCAAAACGACAGGCACAACATGGAGACAGATTTGATTTCTTGCGAGAAATTACAACAGAACCTGTTACAAGAAGGCAGGCAAGAGCAATAGAGCAGGCTATGAAGGAAGCAAACCCTGATTTTAGCAATAAAATAAACAGTATCAGTCCTAGTAGAGACTGGTATAATGATGCTGTTAATTGGGGAAATAATTGGCTAAATAGTAATGGATATTTGCCCTAAGGAGTGTGCAAAATGGCATTTAGTGAATTGATTGCTATGAAAAAGGCAAAAAATAATCCTTCTGAAGGAGATGTTTTCGTGATACAGCCAGAAGAAGGAAGATATTACTATGGAAAAGTAATTTTAACAAATTTAAAAAGTAGAGACTCATTTATAAGTGGAATGACGTTAGTCTACATTTATAATAAGATTTCATTTCAAAAGGGTTTCACGGGAAATTTGGAAGAGGCTGATTTACTGATAGCTCCAATTATTGTAAATAACCAACCGTGGCAAAAAGGCTATTTTGAGACGGTCGGCAATGTTAAGGTATTAGAAAAGGAAAAAAATCTGGATTATGGATTTTGGGACATGTTAAAAAAGAAGTATGTTGATTATAACGGTGATGAGCTGTTAAAGGAACCCAAATACTGGACCCACTATGGATTAGGTAGTTACGGAATCGTTGGGAAAGAAGTACAAAAAGCATTGAGTAAATGCAAATAAGCTATTACGTGACAATGCATTTAGAAAATCCAACAATAAGGGAATAAAGAAAAAGTTAAATTTTCAGTGAGACGGGTTTTCCGTCTCTTTTTCTCACGAAAACAAAAAACAGCCAGAAACAGTTTGGTAAGGCTCTAGCCGTTTGTTCATGCAATTGAGGATTTCTTAGGCCTGCCCAAACCAAAACAGTATGTACGGATGTCAATCCTAGCTTGCTTAAAAAGTCGCCGTTTTCCCCAACCGATCGATTATGCTTATGACAATCAGGCAATTATCCCCTTGCCGTAACCAATGCCTTAGGTCAATCAGTGGGTATGCAATATGATACAAGTGGCAATTTGACGCATGTCACCGATCCAGCGGGAAAAACCACGTCGTTCGGATATGATAATTTAGGACGCCTGAAAAACGTCAACGGGGTTTCGGGAAATAATGCCCAATATACCTATGACGGAAACGGCAATTTAACCACCGCCACCGATCCCGGAAACCAGACCTTTACCTATGGCTATAACGAAATCGATGCCCTGGCCAGCATAACCGACCCCTTAAATAACACAACCAACTTTTCCTATGATAAAACAGGAAATCTCACAGGAAATCTCACAGGAATGTCCTACCCATCAGGCAACACCATAAACTATGCCTACAATACCGCAGACCGTCTTGAAGAAATAAAATACAACGGGAACCCCAGATACAGCTACGAATATGATCCCAACGGCAACTGTACCGGAATGACCGATGAAGTCAGCAATCAAAGCACAACCTATGAATATAATGAACTAGATGCCCTAATAAAGGTGACCAAACCCGGGCAGCAGCTTGATTATGCCTATGACAATGAAAACGGCGGCAGGTTTAGCGGCCTAAGCGGACAAATCGGCAGTGTCAATTACAATGCCAATTACAGCTATGACGACTTGGGACGAGTGCGGAAAGTCACAGGAAACGGCATAAGCGCCGAATATCTCTACGATGAAAACAACAAAGTCGCCTCCATCAAACTGGGAGACGGCAGTAATAGCCTTTACAGCTATAATGATGTCGGCCTGCTAAAAGAACTGGTTAATTACCGACCCGACGGAACAATTCTCAGCAGTTACAGATATACCTATGATAGCAGAGGCAACATCACCAGCATCACCAGCTCGGAAGGAACCATAAACTATCAATATGATGACCTAAGCCGCTTAACCAGAGAAACCCTAGCGGACTCAATCAGCATAGAATACAGCTATGACGCAGCCGGAAACCGTCTCGCCAAAACAGTAACCCAAGGAGAGACCAGCCAAATTGTCATCGCTGATAACCAACAGAGCTATGCATATGATGCTGTCAATCGACTACAGGAAGTAAAGAATTCCGACGGAACAACCCAGGCAACCTTCACCTATGATGCCTTGGGCCGAAGAAGCAGCATGACAACCGGGGGCAACACCGTAAACTTCCAGTACAGCGGCAACAAAGTAATCTGTGAAACTGATGCCAACAACAATGTCCTGGCATGCTATAATTATGACGGATACGGCAACCTGATCAGCATGACCAGAAACGGCAGCACCTATTATTATCACTTCAACGGACATGGTGATGTCATATCACTTACTGATACCAACGGTAATACAGTAGCCACCTACCAATACGATGCCTTTGGCAACATCATCAACAGTACGGGAACAGTGGACAATCCCTACCGCTATGCCGGATATCGCTATGCCGAAGCAACAGGACTATATTATCTCAATGCCCGTTACTATGATCCGGAAACAGGGAGATTCACCACTGCGGATACCTTCCATGGCTTTGCTGATGATCCTCAGAGCTTAAACCTATATGCTTACTGCTACAACAACCCCGTGGTATACGTAGACCCTAACGGGCATTCCCCCTGCTATTGTCCCATGGACCCTGTGCAAGATGATTTAAATACAATCTATAATTTCCTGATAGGAGATGATATAAATACCCTTCTTAACCCTAATGCCCAGAAGGGTATGAAATTCCTGGCTGCAGCAAGTATTGGGAGCAACTTTGTTGGCGGAGGGATGGCTACTAAAGGGCTAAAGCTGGCAATGAAGTCCAAGAAGGGGATGAAGGTAGCTAAGGGGGGGAATAATGCTGCCAAAAAGATAGACTTCTTCGTTGCACCAAGTGGAGAAGCAATACCGGCTACAAAACAAGGTATTATGGATAATCTTACAAAACTAACTGAAAAAAACGGAAAATACTATGGGAATGACAGTAATGGTCCTATTAGGATTAAGCCAAATGAAGTCCATCAGAATAATCCTAATCATACTGGACCAATGAGCGATATGCATACAGTTCCACATATGCATATTGACCGAAAGGTAAATGGTACTACTGGAAACTGGATACACAAAATTACTCTGCCATGGGATATGTTTGAGTAATTAGAATTGCGAGGTGAAAAAGAATGAGTATAAGTAACATAAACCAATTCAATTGGATAGATAGTTTTTTAAGTGATATTAGTATTAGATCAAATAATGTCCAAATGAGAATTATTGCCGAAGAAAGTGTAACCTATAAATTATCTTTTATTGAGTATATTGCTCTTGAATATATTGGGCATTGGGATGAGAGTATCATTGAGTCAATACAAGCTGATTTACAAGGAGAATTAATCGAAAAGGCTCTTAGTGAAGTAAAAAAGAACTATTTAGATACAGAAATTCCATTTTGCGAAAAACACATTTATGATACTTGGATACAGGTTAATATTAAAATTAGTGATGGAGGTGAAGTTAAGGTAGTTTGTAAGGATATTACCATCGAAGTCACCAGTGAGTAAATAAGATGTCCAAAGAATGGTAGCAATGGGAAATCATATTGCTACCATTCTTTTTCCCGCTACAGTTTCACACCTAAGATGGTTATAAGATAATAAAGGACATTAAAGTAGGAGATAAAGTCTATTCGGAAAACGCTGAGACAGGCGAAAAAGTACTCAAGAAAGTTAGAAACATCTTTGTCAATGAAACTGATAGGCTTATACACGTTACTATTAAGGGTGCAGAAATAAAAGCTACACCTACTCATCCATTCTGGGTTGAAGGAAAAGGCTGGACACCCGCAGGAGAACTAAAAGTTGGAGATAAAGTACAGTTATATGCTGGTGTAACCGAGGTTACAGCAGTAGAACTTGAGTCGCTAAAAGAACGAATAAAGGTATATAATTTTGAGGTAGAGGACTGGCATACATACTTTGTTTCCAACTCTAGTGTTTTGGTTCATAATATGTGTGCACAGCCTATAAGAATGACAACTAAAATGGCTACTGAAGCCGCTGAAAATCTAGGGTTTAAGAAAACAAATCATTTATCTCATGGGCAGCCAGTGTTTAAAAAAGGAAATAAATACATTACACCTGATGTAGGTAGCAGTAACGGATTGGGTTCACACAATGGTGGAGTATGGAAAATGGCTGATTCAGTAGATAATTTGGGTCGTAGAGACACAAGGATGGGAACTTATGATGGTAGTTTAAATAGAATAGGAGATTAAAACATGTATTATTGGCAAATTACAAAATATAACCCTATTAATCGTGATGAAAACAGAAGATATTTAAAAGATGAATGGATATCTATTTCAGATATTGGACGTAAATACAACGGTGTAGAATTCACGTTAGCTGATTATCTTTCTGTTGAGCAATTGTATGTTGATGCTGTTATTGATTTTATGAAAGGATTGAATATACAATTCCTAAAAGTATTTAAATTAGAGAAAAGATTTTCTTTAGAAAAAATTTCGGGTTTTCATAAAAACTTTGGAGATTTTCATCCAAAGAGGATGCTTGATTTGTTTAATTCTATTAAAGATGCTGATATTTTAAATGCTCAACAAGTTGAAGACGTTTGCAGACTTATTCTTAGAGAACATTTATGGTGCGAACTCAGAGATGAGGAATCGTTATTAACTGTAAGATTTGGGTATGATTATTATATGTATATTAATTCTCCATCAGAGTGTAAAAATATTATTGAAAAAATAGCTGTTCCAGAACTATTTGTTGAACCATATGATGGAACTAACAGTGATTATGATTAGGAATATTTAGGCTTGTCCTGCCTGTTACAATGACTACCATCTTATTTTGGAAGTGGTAGCACTCAACGACCCTGTACTTCAGTACAGTTTTCTTGGCGAAGTGAAAAGCTCCCAGCTTAAAACGGCCAATGACTGGACGAGACTAAACCTTGTTTTGACACCGGACCAGGTTCCGGTGGGGACCGCAAAAATAAAACCAGCGCTAGCCATGGACGCGGCATCAGGTACAGCCTGCTTCGACGGGATTCAGCTGGAAGAGGGAGCCAACCAAAGCGCCTATAATTATTTAAGCAACAGCAGCTTTGAAAGAGATGCCAACGCCGATGGAGCACCCGATGACTGGACGGTATTTGCCCCTCATGAACTAAGTCAGACTGGTTTTTCCGGGAATTCCAGTGTTCGAGTAATAAATGACGGAACATTTTCGGATGTTTACCTATCCCAGCACGTTAACCTTTCCCTGCCGGCAAATAGCGATCTCACCTTATCAGGATGGTCCCAGGCATTTTTAGC
>DOPS01000171.1:0-4567 GCA_003512645.1 Desulfosporosinus sp. | reverse complement strand
GCACTGGTGAGCGCAACCGCATACTTAGTTCCACAGTAATCAGCGACTTTTTTCTCAAACTGCTCAATAGCCGGTCCTTGAGTTAACCAATCGGAGGTTAAGACCTCTTGGACAGCTAAAAGATCCGCTTGAGTAATATCTTGTCTTCCGTAAGGGATTGATTTCATGATTGTTCATTCATCTCCCTTAGCTGTTCGACGGTCAGAAAATCTGGGTTCGTTCCAGAATTGTATTCAAACCCAGGCGCTACGAGGCTTCCCTTATTTCCAGTAACATCGGTCGAATAATCTATAGGATACGTAAAGCTGATGGCAGGCTTAATCACATAGTGCTCCTCAAATTCTAACGTTAAATGAGAGTCATCGGCAGGCACCATAATCTCATGGAGCTTCTCTCCTGGGCGAATACCTATAACTTTAACAGGCATTCCCGGAGCAATGGCTTCGGCTAAGTCAGTAATTCTCATGGATGGAATTTTGGGCACGAATACCTCCCCACCCTGCATTCGTTCGAAGTTGCGCAGCACAAAGTTAACTCCATCTTGTAGACTGATCCAAAACCTTGACATCCTCGGATCGGTAACGGGAATTTCCTTGGCACCTTCAGTAATTAATTTTTTAAAGAATGGAACTACAGAACCGCGCGAACCTACAACATTACCGTACCGCACGACCGAAAAACGCGTTCTATGACCACCAGTAATATTGTTTGCGGCAACAAATAACTTATCAGATACAAGTTTAGTAGCTCCATATAAATTGATGGGATTAGCAGCTTTATCTGTCGACAACGCGATAACTTTCTCCACTTCATTTTCGATTGCAGCTTTAATAACATTTTGAGCCCCATGGATGTTTGTCTTGACACACTCCATTGGATTATATTCAGCTGCTGGGACTTGTTTCAGCGCGGCTGCATGGATAACATAATCCGCCCCCCGCATTGCTTGACTGAGTCGTTCCGGATCTCGAACATCCCCGATAAAATAACGCATTTCTGGAGCGTTAAATTTTTGTTGCATTTCGAATTGTTTGAGCTCATCTCGCGAGTATATAATGATTTTTTTGGGTTTAAAGCGTTTTAAAATAGTTTCAACGTACTGTTTACCGAAGGAACCAGTTCCTCCAGTAATCAATATTGATTTGTTGCTGAACATTCGATAACACAGTCCCCTCTTTTGAAGGCTTGAGTCCCCGTTGCAGGGTGTGGATTATTATATGTTATGCTTTCATCTAAGTTTGTGTGTTCTTGAGTTACTGACTATTATCAATGCTTGCACCCTTGCGTCAAATGAGCCCTTACCTGGCTTTCCGGATAAGGGCTCATTTGACAGAAACAATTATTTGCAACCTATCTAACTTTCTTTTGTTGTTTTTCCTAACACGCCCTCCAAATATTGCTTATTATGCAAGATCGAGGGGTTATCTGGTTTGTAACGTCTAGCAATCTCATTATGCTCATAGGCCAACTCATGTTTGCCTAAGTGATCATAGCAAAGACACAGTTGAACATGCGGTGCCCACATCAACCAACTATTGTCAGGTTTTTCTAATTGAGTGGCCAATTTATACCAAAAAACCCCCAGTTCATATTGCTTATTATTATTAAAAAAATATCCTAAGTGACAACAAAACTCAGCTCTAGGGGCATCGTATTCAAAAGATTTTAAGATGTATTTGAGTTGTTTATCCATTTCTCCGGATTCCTGAAAATAACTAACCAGTTTTTCGCAAGTAGAAATTTTATCTCCAACCCCACCCTGTCCTGTACTCAAAAATTCTTCATACGTTTCAATGGCTCGATTATTGCTTTCCATTAATAATTCTCTTAGTTCGATACCAGACAGGCAGTCATGGACGCCAAGTTCCTCTTCAACATAATTCTTTTGCTCCTCACTAATAACTTGAGTTGGACCTTGGAAAATCTTTGTGGCAAAAGCACCTGCTGGGTAATCAGTACAACTCTCTTTAACCCCCTGATCTACAATAACTGCTGGCTCCCCAAAGATGAAAAAGGGAATCCCCATTTCTACAGCATAAAAAGAATAAGAGCCGACCATATTAGACGTTGCGTATTTATGATTTCTAANNCCATATTTTTTATATATTTCGTCCTTCTTTCTTGCTAAATCCACATAAGTTATGCATATCGTTATTGGATGATACTCAATCGGAAGACTTAGTAGTTGCTTACAATACTTATCTATATCAAATACTGCTTCTCTCGATTCAGTGGAATGTGCGGGAAAGGCAATTGTTCCGCTAGCAGCTGCATCCTTCTCAATTTTCCTTGATTTCCGGTAGTGTACAAAAGGTGATCCAATAATAGCTGCAGGAATACTACTTGATCTTTTCCATGCTTGGAGGCGTCTTCTACTCATAACTAACATTAGGGGTTTATCAGTAAGAAGATCGAGGTGATATGCCTCTGTTATAGGGTACCACCCATGACCAAAGTGACACAACAAAGGTACGTTCGATGGTAAACCAGCATAGTCTCTAATTAGCGTATCAAGTCCATAAGTCTTAACCCATTGCATAAAAATACCTTCCTCTTTTTGATTTTTAAGAGAGCACCACATGTGTTAATGGGACTACTCTATGTTATGCTTTCACCTCCTTGTGTGTGCGCTTATGCATAGTTTCATCTGCATATTAATAAAGAAGGCTAGAAACTTTGCCAAAGCAACATAACCAAAAACAGAGAACCCGCAATGCGGCTTCTCAACACTTTTCCCTCTTACTTCTTGGGTAATTTTATGCCTATAAGATTCTCAAAATACTTCTTGTTGTACAGAACCTGTGGGTTTTCTGGACTATACTCCCTGGCGATCTCGTTATGCTCATAGGCTAATTCGTGTTTACCTAAACGGTCATAGCAAACGCACAACTGCAAATGCGGTAACCATGTCCAACAAGCTTCAGTCATGAATCCCGAATTCTCAACAGGCCTTACTAATTGAGTAGCCAGCTTATACCAGAATTCTGCTTGTTCATACCGTTTCGTATTAAGAAAATGAAAACCTAATCGACAGCAGAATTCTGCCCTAGGTGAGGCATAATCGAAAGATTTGTAAATATATTCCAGTTGCTTTTCCGATTCTCCTAACGCTTGAAAACAGTCCGCTAGTTTTCCACAAGCAGAGATTTCATCTTCAACCCAACCTTGTCCTGTCTTTAAGAAGTCTTGACAAACTTCAATTGCCCGCCGATAAAGTTTGTGATCGAATAATTCATTGCCATAGTAGTACAAATCTCGAGGAGAGAACGGATCACCGTTTTCTTTTCTTCGTTCAAATATTTTCAGGTTTCGATCAGAACTGTGACCTTCTATGCGCTTATGTGTTACACAAATGTCTGAGTTTAAAATATTTCCCGCTACTGCTAAATACTCGTGTACTGCCCCTACCCATTTAAAGTTTCTACTTCGCTTAACCAAGCGGTTTCGCCGAAAGCTAAAGGAAACATTGCCAAACTGATCAAAGGCATAATGATAGGGCATACTCACAGCATCCACGGCCGGATCCAGATTTTTCTTAAGCGTACGTAATTTTTCTTGATCTTCAGTTGTTAGTACATCGTCAGCATCCAGCCAGAGGATATATTCCATGCTTGCCTGACTGAATGCAAAATTGCGGGCAGCAGCAAAGTCATCTATCCAGGTAAAATCAAAGATTCGATCTGTATATTTCTCGACAATCTCTTTGGTATGATCGGTAGAACCCGTATCAACAATAACTATTTCATCACAAATATCTTTAACAGAATCAAGACAGCAACCAATTGTACTCTCTTCATTTCTAACAATAATACACAGACTAATTGTGATTTGCTTTCCTTCCATCATTCAATCTCCTCATATAAAAATAGTGTTATTACATATATATTCCAAGCAGATTTAAATGGAACAAAATACAATAACTATAGAAGTTAAAAACGCACCACACCGAGAGTGATGCTTTAATATAAAATTGTAGCCTGAAAATAACCCATTTTCATTCACCAGTGGTGCCGCGCAGCGGCATGGAGGCCTGACTTGGTATAGGAAAGTCCCTTGGCTTTGCCAAGGGACTAAAAATGAATTAATCTAATTTATCAATAGTCAGTTGTGCGCCAACATCAGGTGAACCAGTTGTTGTAAACGCTGTAGCGGAGGGGTTATTAAGCGTTATGACAGCACCCGCTCCAAGTGTTAGAATTGCCTGACCAATTACCGGACCAGTAGCGGCCGTCGCAATAATTCGAGTGGATGGATCTACTACACCGCCTACTGCAATAGCTATTTCTGAACCTACTCCAAGAGTAATGCTTACGCTATAGTCGATCTGATAGTCACCGGCAAGTGTAACAGTTACCGTGGTTGTACCAGCAACGTGGGTTTCGTTAACAAGCGGACCATTACTGCTAAATACTACATCTGCTCCGGCAGCTACAACTTGACCCCCTACGGTAAGATCATATACATAACCGTAGGCAGCCAAACCTGCTCCGGTTGCACCTGTCGCTCCCACTGCCCCGGTTGCGCCTGTCGCTCCTACTGCCCCGGTTGCACCTGTCGCTCCTACTGC
>DOPS01000061.1:0-3174 GCA_003512645.1 Desulfosporosinus sp. | reverse complement strand
GAAAGTCATCCATCTTGCTTACACCAAGTAACTCAACCATATAATCATTATGACAATCCAAACAGAAATCACCGACATTTGCCACATGAATAGTCGATTCTATTGATTTGCACTTTTTACATTTCATGAATACGGCTCCTATCAGACGCTTTTATCCTCTATTCTAGCAGAGAGTATTTCAGTGAAACGATCCTGATCTTCCATACAAGAGTGATCACTGTCGGGGAGGCAAGCAGTTTCCTTCAACCACTTGCCTCATTCACCATGGGGAAGCAGGTCCTTGGCCTCCTTCAGGCGACGGCTAATCCCAAAAGCGCCACAAGGAGGATTTTCCCGGTCGGCCGCCACTTGCAAAGCTAATGAGCTTATCCATTATCTACAATATAAATGTATCCAATAAAATTACATGAGTTCGGTTGATTACCGAACCCACGCTGGTAAAGTTTGCTTTTATATTGTGTCTACTTGACAAGGACATTTTTATTTGAAGAACACGTTCTATAATTCATACTACCAATAACTTGATAAATCCATTGCCAATAAGTTCGTCAATCGCTGAATATACTTCCTCCTCAGTAAAATACGGTTTTAAATCAGTTAATTGATGCTTTAGTTTTTCCCTTGGAAGTTTTTCGGACTTAGTTAGAAATATCAAAGTAGATCTCAACTCTAATTCCTTAGCACTAAAAAATCCAAAATCTCTTATCATGCAATCTATCTTATCTGAGTTTACGTTGATGAACTCCTTTGATTTGCTACATACCCAATCAGCGTTGTTTCCTGGGTTAATTTCATATCCACTCTTCGCCCCATGCGTAATATGAACTCCTTCCATCGCAGAAACAGTTTCGACATCTGATGCTAATTCTGCTGAAAAGGGTCCATATGTATATAATGTATGTTCATAACCAGTTGGCACCACATAAATAGTTGTAAGCAAATAGACCAATTTTTGTAGAACAGTTTTTCCGAACTGAGGTGATACTTCTTGAATGCGACGAGCTATCTCGACAATTACTCCATACTTTTCCCATGGTATATCCGATGAAAACACTAAGCCTCAACCTCCTTAATAATTCTATTTATAATTTCTTGTGCCCTAGCTCTCTCTTCAATTGGAACATATATTCTTTGTTGAAAAACCGGGGAAAGACCTTTTACTAGACTCGATAAAGAGGAAAGCGGAACTGACCTTCTGTCCTCTTCTCTCTCATTGCAAATGGGAATATCCTCATTACCTACTTTGTACCATGAACTAGATGCATTATCTCGAAAACCACGTATTCCAATTCTATTAAATTCACTTCCAATACTGTCACATAAGTCGATTTCCAAAGGAGTGGGATTTTCGCGCGTTTTGAAAACACACCTAAAGTGCTTTCTATCTTTCAGAATAGCCCCTGCTTCCCCTCCCTCTCCAGCAGAAATCATGCCCAAAACCTTCCAATCGTCCCAAAGAAGATACCGTTTGATTTCATCAATTGACGTTGGGGCAGGGAATTTTTCTTTCTCATGGATATCAGCACTCGAGGCCTGTTCTTTTGCAAGCAGCGTCTTTAAGGCATCGGCAATATGATGATCATAGGCCCTTCTTGTATGTTGGAAATAAACTTGAGTGAACATTTGATATCTCGCAAGAATTAGGGCTTCCGCGATATGAATTCCGCCATCCTCAATTGCCAACGTCGAGCTTCCTGTTTCCGTCAGTCCAATTTTCATCGTAACTAATAATCTATTTAAATCAAAATGGCCGTATGTGACACCACAGTGAAGTGAATCTCTTAAAAGGTAATCTGCTCTATCGGCATCTAATTGGCTGGATAACAAATCCCTCCATAAGAGAACTCGACCAAATCTAGGCTTGCTTCCTTCTATAAATTGGGCCACTTCTTCAGCAGTAATACCATAGTTCTGGTTAAGCGGATGATCCTCAATAGCTTCTTTTAAAGCAAACCGAACAACGGCAGCAGAATAATGTTCATGTTTATATGCTTTGCCTGTTTCAGGATTTGTCTGCATTAAGCCTTCTCCAGCATGTGAGAATGGAGAGTGCCCAATATCATGTAAAAGACAAGATAATCGGAGCAATACCCTGTCGCGGTCTAATCCAGAGTTAGTATATTTTAACTCCGACTTCAAAAATCGTTCTTCTTTGGTGGCTATAGCGTCAAAAATCCTTGTGGCTACGTGCATTACTCCTAAAGAGTGTTCAAATCTGTTATGTACCGCCCCTGGGTAAACCATATCAGTCCATGCCAATTGTTTAATCCTTCGCAGACGCTGAAAAACCGGGTCATTGATTATTTGTCTTTCCCACTCATTAATTTGAACAAAACCGTGAATCGGGTCGCGAATTTCGAAGCTCATTCTCACACCCACCTCTTATTTTACCTTAAAAAGTGACAGGAGGCAAACACTTGTTCTCTATCTAATTAAATAATATACACTAACATTTACTATCATTCCACATAGTTAAGGGAATTCCTCCATTCAAACCCAACTTTCCTTTGTATCCTTTACCTGTCATGACAGAAGATTTGGATTCCGCGTTTTTGAGTTTTTCCAGTTCGGCAATTTTCCTGGCTGACGGGACCTCTTCTTTGGCCGCCTCCAGCTCCCTTTGCTTTAACGTGACTTTTTCCTGCTCGGCGGAGTATTTCGACTTTTAGTCGTTCACCTGTTGCTCCAGGCTTTTGGTCTGAGTGGTTAATTGGGTGAGTTCGCTGCTTTTCAAGTTCAGGTCATTTTGGAGGTGTTTTTTCTCCTGAATGGCCTGGCCTCTGTCCTTGACAGCCTGTTGCAATTCTAATTTGGTCATGCTCTCGACATCGTGCTCCGCGATAAACTCTCCCGCTCCTCTTCCGGGATCCCCAGCAGGATGAGTGCCTGGGTGTAGGTCAAATTCGTCACCAGTGACGAATTTGGATTGCCGTCACTGTCGGGGGAAGCAAGCAGTTTCGTCCCATACTCTTCTCAGAGCTGCATTAACCTATCGGCCGTTCGCTGAGAGGAACTGACCGATTCCTTCAACCACTTGCCCCATTCTCGCTGATTCCAATTGTTCGAATGGACATATTCCAGAAAATAAATGAAAACACAGACGGAAAAATTGCGCTGTAGATTCTATATGACATTAAGTAGTTCCAATCACTGAAGCCTTGTTTGAAAGGATAG
>DOPS01000353.1:0-9061 GCA_003512645.1 Desulfosporosinus sp. | reverse complement strand
TTTTTTGTAACAACCACTATTAGATTTTTTTAGACAAATTCATAGCTTATTCACAACTTCGGCTGTATAACTGCTATAATAGGTTATGTCAATGGGAACCATTGGTATAAATTAAGGGTAAAGGACAATAAAATTATGAAGCGTATCCCTACTCAGCCAGGAGGAGGTTCATTCTTAATTAGAAAATTAATACGCCAGAATCTGGTATATCTGATAGTCATCCTCCTTTTGATAGTAGGTTTCGGAATATCTTTATACTTAGGGACGAGACAGGTCTATGAAGAGGAAGCGCAATGGAGAAGTCAAAAGACCATGGCTGAAATAAGTTCGGGGAAAACGATTATAAGCAATTACTTTTCAGATCTTCAGCGGGACTTAGACTTTGTTTTAGCGTTACCAGATCTAAAATCGTACTTTGCCAAAGATTTTGAACCTCTAAAAAATAGTGGAGTAGAGAAAGTGCTTACGGGTTTTTTGGAGGGTAAACAATCGTACCATATGACAGTTACAAATTTGTCTGGTGCAGAGATGTTAAAGGTAGAAAGCGAATTGAAAAGGCCACTTTCTTGGCCTAATAATTTAAGTAATCGTGAGATACATAGGGAACTTTTCGAAAAAGCTGTTGCATTGGAGAAAGGACAGATAGCGCTTTCGTCAATTTATTTCGCGACAGAAAAAGAAGGGACCAACACTAGGAAGCGGGTATTGATGACACTAGCCTTGCCTTTATTCGATGACAGAGCGGTGAAAATAGGAGTCTTGTTCATCGATCTTGATTTAATCAACGTTTTTGAGATACTCCCCAACAATCAATTGTTTATTCATACGAATGATGGTGCAGATATTTTCTTCGACAAGAAAGTTGGATCGTTCAATATCAAAAACCTTGGTTATGCCTTAACGGGTAATTCTGGTTGGTACCCAGTTACTGAGCTGGAAATGATTCATTATTCCAAAGTTAAGATCTTTGCTGATCAACCGTTTATTATTGCCGAATATCATCAATATCCTTTATTGAAAGTTACCTTAGGCAAACTAATTTATCTGTTCGGAGCCTTGTTTCTGCTATTTCTAAGCTTAGTCGTGTTCAGCATCTTTACAAATTTTTCAGTCTTGAATAAAACGATTAACACACAAAAGGCTATCGTCTTTTCACTTGCCACTTTGGCAGAGGGGCGTGATCCAGAGACTGGGAAGCATTTAGAAAGATCAAGGGATTATGCCGTGATCTTAGCCAGGCAATTAAGCACGCATAAAAGGTATAAAAAGGTTATTACTCGTGACTTTTTAGACAATCTTTATTACGCTGCCACATTGCACGATATTGGTAAAGTAGCAATACCCGATGCTATTTTATTGAAAAATGGCAAATTGACAGATATAGAGTTCGATGAAATGAAGAAACACGTACTAACTGGTCAAAATGTACTCAGAGAGACGATTGAAAAATACCATTTAACTGAGTCTTTTCTCGAAATGGGGATGAATATATGTGCATATCATCACGAGAAATATAACGGAAAAGGATACCCCGATGGACTTGTGGGTAAGGAGATTCCTTTGGAGGCAAGGGTTTTCGCACTCTGCGATGCGTATGACGCAATTCGATCTAAGAGATCCTATAAAGAAGGACTCTCCCATCTGGAAGCGATGAATAGAATCGTAGCGGATAAGAACCAGCATTTTGATCCGGATGTGGTAGAAGCTTTTTTAGAATGCGAAGAGAAACTTTTGGCGATTACATAAGAAGAAGGAGTTTTTTACCGTATGAATAAATTATGGTTGTTAATAGCTATGGTATTTACCGGGATACTTTATTCAGTAGTACTCTTGTATTTCATGGATATGCCATTATTCAATAACCTTGTTTTACATTGCATCATCGCGGGAACTTTGTTTGGGTTAACGAATTTTATTGTGGCAGTTCTTTTTTATAAAAGGCTCGAGACACAAAAAAGGTTAAACCAACAATTAAAGGTTAGTTTAATGACTGATAACTTAACAGGACTTCTAAATCGAAGGGCTTTTGACCATGATATAAAACATTTTGACTATAGTGGGTTATATTCCTTAATATTTCTTGATATTGACAATTTCAGGGATTTTAACAATCACTTTGGCCATGACATTGGAGATAATGTACTTAAAAAGGTAGGAGAGACTATTAAAGCCTGTATCCGCGCGACCGACCGAGTATATAGATATGGCGGGGAGGAAATAATCCTGCTTTTATTGGATTGTGATAAGAAGAACGCGATGAAGATGGCTGAAAAAATTAGGTCAGAAATAAGTCGACTTGATAATCAAGCATATCCCCAGATAACTGTTTCCTTGGGCGTTTCAAGTTATCCGGACGATGGGCGATATATTCATGATCTTATAGTTGCTTCAGACAAAGCGCTTTTAAAAGCTAAACATAGTGGTAAGAACTGTTCAATATCGAGCTAGCGCTTTAATTTAAGGAGGTGACCGCTTATAGGAACTATTATAAATTAACGTGTGAATCTCGTAATATTCAGCCTTGTAGGACATCCTATGTACTTATTGTCCTCTGGTAGTCGCTCATTTTTTGGATTGTAATCGATGAGAGTCCTTGCCCCTATGGTTGAGCTTGTTTAATTAACGGAATTATTTAAAGTGATTTAAAGAGTAGGAGATGATGGTTGTGAAGAAGAATATTAAATTGGTAATGCTTGTAGCTATAATTTCTATTGCCATGTTAAGTCTAGCTGGTTGCGGCAGTCAAAATAAGGATATGATGAACACCAGCAACATGACCCAATATATGACGGGCAATCCCACGGAAATGATGAATGTTTTAAGTTCACCGGATACTCGTCAGTCCATGGTAAAAATAATGGGGTCTTCACAAATGATGCCTGTGATGATGGATGTGATGAAAAATAGCGATGTACAAAAGAATATGATGGGTATAATGGGGAGTAGCCAAAACAAGGATAACATGGTGAATATCATGTCTAATCCATCTATGTATAAGCCTATGGTAGAGATCATGTCCGATCCTAAAATGAAAGCGACCTTTGCAGCCATGCTAAAAGATCCAGCCCTACAACCCTTGGTAAAGGAAGCTCTAGGTGAAAAATAAATCCCAAGGGACAATGCTTCCCTAACTCAAATTTATAAGTGAAATGAAGGGACTCTGATCTATATCGGGGTTCCTTTTTCATGAGAAATTCACAACTTTTTCATGAGATGATCGTATCCAAGAGTTACACTAAGGACATGGAAGATCAGCAAATCAAATGAAGCAAAGCTGTAGAATGAAAATTAAATTAGGGGGAATATACAATAAAAAAATTTAGTAAGAAAATTACCGCAATTGTCGGTACCGCAACCTTAGCAGTAGGGCTTATAGCTTTACCAGCTCTAGCTGGAACAACACAGCAACAAGGCAGCGGATGGATGGCTCAAATGCAAGGTTTTATGCAGCAGCAAACCTTTTCACCAGGTCAACATCAAACTTTGATGAATTCAACGGCTATGCAAGATCTCCATAATTCAGCGGGGATGCAGAACGCCATGCAATCAGGGGATGTTAAGGCGATGCAAGATCTCATGAATTCAGACCCAAATGTTAAGGCCCAAATGGGACAAGATAATCTTGATAAAATGAACGAATTCATGAGTAATTCCGGAGGAAACATGATGACCAACGGAAGTGGGAATACCAATTCTGGAAGCTCGATGATGAATGGAAGTGGAACAGTAAAAAACATGATGAATTTCTAATACATTAGGGATTGCTGGATCTGAAATGGTATTTGGTACTACCTTAGTTGAGGAAAAGACCTAAAGATTATATCTAAGTTATAAAAAGGAGCGATGTTAAATGTGTGGTTGCTGTGGACATTCGAATAAAGGCCATTCTGGAGGAAATACCTTGAATCCCCAAGATGGGATTGTATTAAAAATTGAGGGAATGACTTGTGGACACTGTAAAAGTTCAGTTGAGAAGGCGTTATTGAAAGTTCCTGGAGTTACTCAAGCAGAAGTGGATTTAGCTCATAAACAGGCAGTGGTTATCGGAACCGCTGATCGTTCATTGCTTGCAAAAGCCGTTGATGAGGCTGGTTACAGGGTCGTCAATAATTAGTAAGGTTGTTTATGCTTAGGAGAGCACTACTCTATTGAGGGGACCCAGACATTGTGTAACTGGAAGTGGGCCAATTGTAAGTTGATTGCAAAGTGGTCATACTTGATTACTCGTATAATGATTATTGTAACATTTCAAAGGGGTTGTAACTTTTTTTGTTACAGCCCCACTTAAGAGTAAATATCCAATTCCGCCAAAGTTTTGATTTTCTATCCATCCAAAAACTCCGCCACTTAATCCGAGCTTAGAAGCAATGATCTGAGTTAATTCTATAAAACCAATACATAAAGCAGCGATCACTAAAAGACCAGTGAAGGATAGATTATAATTAATTTTGCCTAACCGAGTAGAAAAGGCTCAATGATAGGGAGTGCTCACTTTTTTGAATCATATTATTTATTTTAAAAGAACCGAGGCTAAAACATGCAAATAGTTATTAGGGAAGATATTGGGACAATTAAAATTGTAATAAATGAATTCATAGTAGCAAATGAGGTTAATTCGAAAGAAAGTATTCCTATTGAGTTTTTAAAATACTTGCGTAAAGCAAACATGAAAATTGAAGACAGTGTATTGTTTAATGAATTATGTGATTTGATTGAAAAAAAGCTTATTAAAAATGATTAGCGTCAATGGTTTGTGTGGGGGGCAGCGACTGCTCATTTTAGGTGGGCAACAGCAATAGACTAAAAGCGCGTCGTTTTTTTTTGCCCAAACATAACGCGTCGGTCATTATGTAGCTTTCTGCAGAAAAAGGGCTCTAACGTTAAGGTTGGAATAGGAATATAATGAAAAACAGTTAAGGCTTACCTGCTAAATGGTACGTCTTAATTTTTTTGTTTAAAAACGGGCTAAGTGTATAGTTTTAGTACATTAAGAAAACCATGTTTAGTGAGGGATTGTGCATCTAATAGTCGGACAATGAAATTAAGGTGGATGCACATGTAAGTGGAGAACTTAAATTATAGATATAGTGGATATAGGATTTAGGAAGGGAGCTGCATCATCATGGAACAACACCTTCTTGTGTTTAAAGAGGTGGCAGAAACCATTAACATTACGTTATCAGCTAAGAATCTCCACATGAGTCAATCCAGTATCAGTTTGCAGATTCAGAGTTTGGAAAACGAGTATGGTGTTCGTTTTTTCGACCGTACCAATAAAGGGGTTACTCTGACCAAAGAGGGTGAAATTTTCTATGCGCGTATTCGAAGTATCTTGGACATTCTTACGAGTTTAAAAGAGGAGATGAGCGTCCGGGCAAAAGATCAGAAAAGACTTAATCAGAGAAGACTTATTTATCTCGGTGCGACTTTAACGATTGGAGAGTATATTCTTCCCAATATTATGGCGTATTTGTCTAAGACCCACCCAGACGTGGACTTCAAAGTAAAGATCAGTAATACGGAGTCGATTACTCAAGATGTTTCAGAGAAAAAAATGCATATAGCCCTAATCGAAGGGACAGCCCCTCAGCATAAAGACCTTAAGGTGGAGAATTTTTGGGATGACGAATTGGTAGTTGTGATTCCTCATTTTCACCCCTGGGCCTCAAAGAATAGCATTACCCTAGCTGAACTCCCAAATGAGCGTCTGGTGACACGAGAGGAAGGTTCCGGGACTCGCAAGGTGATGGAGATGGCCCTTAAAGATAGAGGGGTTGATCTGAATCAATTGAATGTAACTATGGAACTAGAAAGTATTCAGGCGATTAAACAAGTGGTCTCCGCAGGACTTGGAATTAGCATTATCTCTTCGTTGACTGTCAGCAGTGAATACGACCGGAAAATATTCAAGACATTAAAAATTCAAGATGCACTCGTTTATCGGCCTTTTAGTCTTCTCACCAATACCCAAACCACCCAGACCAAGGATGAGCACGTCTTAATCAACCTACTCCATGATCACGAGTTGTTGTCAGATATTTTAAGAAAGAATTATAATGAATTAGAGAAACACGCGAGTGAGGTTCGTTTTGCTCACCCAGCAGTGAGTAGTCGGAAAGGGCAGCTACATGGGCAAGAACAGTGGCAGTGACATTAAATTGTTTCAAACGGGTGCTAAGGATAGGATAAAAGAAAGGCACAGACCGATGATTAAGGGTCTGTGCTTTTGTTATCTTCCCAAGTACAAAATTAAGCTACGTTTGATTGGAACGCTTAGAATACTCGTTTAGCACCAACATAAACAGATTTCCAATAGGGACCAAGATCATAAATTGTAACACCCTTGGAACTGGAAGAGTTGATGAACTGACCGTTTCCTATATAGATGCCATCGTGGTCGACAATCCCATTTCGGGCAAAGGAAAAGAAGACTAAGTCTCCCGGCTGGAGGTTATTGAAGTCCACGGAAGTTCCAACTGTGTACTGATCGCGGGAAACCCTTGGTAAAGAAATCCCGTTTTGGGCAAAGACATACTGTACATAACCTGAACAGTCAAAACCTGTCCCAGGAGATGTCCCACCCCATAAATATGAAACACCGATATACTTTTTACCAGTTGCGATAATAGCATTTGCTTTCTCTTGTCGGGATTGGGAATTATTCTTTTGACTTACTTTGGTTGCATAAAGAGAGTTAAGTTGGTTACCAGTAATGGGACCTACGATTCCGTCTGCGCTCAAGGATTGAGCAGATTGGAAAGCTTTTACTGCTGCCTGAGTATTTGATCCAAAGATTCCATCGACTATGCCGACGTTATAACCTAGATAGTTAAGTTCAGTTTGTAGTTGAACAACATCTGAACCAGTTGTTCCTACCTTTAACAAGGTATCCCCCACTGCAGCCTGAACTGTTTGGGCTGGTGCTAACATTAGAAAAACACCAAGGATAGCTAAGCTGATTAGTTTTTTCATGTGACATCTCCTTTCTTTTATACAAGTTGTCACCTGCCTAATCAAGATAGCATATCCTTATGAACTTACTATGAAAAACTTATGAATTTCTTGTGAATTTGTGGATTAAGTTAAATTGTTAAGTCGGAATAATCGAAGCAGTTTTCTTGGCTTTGATCATCGAGCAAAGCGAGTTCACTATTGATAAAATAAAAGTGGCTGAGGATCTATTCCACGGCTACTTTTATCTCTTTAGAAACTAGATAGTGAATTCAGTCTTTCATGCGACTTTGCTTTGTATGCTGATCGTACCTGAACTCATTTTACATAATCGACTACAATTTAGAGATAATATGTAGGGATTAATGGTATATAAGAGTTGCGGTTACAAGGTTTCTGATAAAGTTGTGAGAGGATCATTTAAAGGGGGAATCCTACACACTGCAAAAGGAGGGTAATGGATAATGTACAAAGGAGGAAAAATAATTGCGTCGCTTGTTATCTTTGTTGCTTTACTTAGCTTACCTTTCTTCTATAATAGGGGGAAAGCCAACAAGGGACCGGAAATAAATCTGAATACTCCGGCTATCCTACAACTAGCGGATAAGCAGTGTGTCGAGCCAACGGAATGGATGAGGGCCAATCACATGCAATTGCTGCTACGATGGAGAGATGAAGCTGTGCGCATGGGCAAAACGGAATATATTAATAGTCAAGGGAAGTCATTCAAAATTAGTCTTCAAACCTGCTTAAACTGTCATTCTGATCCGGCATTAAATACGTCTGATCAATTCTGTGTTTCATGCCATAATTATACAGCTGTAAAGCCAAACTGTTGGAGTTGTCATACTTGGCCACAGGAGGCCGCAAAATGAGTCTAAACAGAAGACGTTTTTTTAGAAAAGCTGGTATGATCACCGCATTAGGTCTGGGAGGAACCTTTGGTATTACCGGGCTCCTCAGGAAGGTGGAGGCCTCCGAATATGAAACACCTCAACAAGGTCTGGTAGCGAAACGTTGGGCTATGGTTGTAGATATGAGTAAATTTAAAACCCAAGAAGACTATAATCGAGTTATTGAGGCGTGTCATAGTGTCCATAATGTTCCATCCCTAGGTAATCCTAAGGATGAGATCAAATGGATATGGAATGAGGATTATGAACATGCCTTTCCTAGCCAGAATAACAGATATATGAAAGAAAGTGTAAAAAACTATCCCTTTATAATTTTGTGCAATCATTGTGAGAATCCTCCTTGCGTCAAGGCATGCCCCACTGAGGCTACTTTTCAGAGACCCGATGGAATTGTCGACATGGATTTCCACCGTTGTATTGGCTGTCGATTTTGCATGGCAGCCTGTCCTTACGGAGCGAGAAGTTTTAATTTTAGGGATCCTAGGCCTTTTATCAAGGAGATAAATCCGGATTTTCCAACCCGTACCCTTGGGGTTGTGGAAAAATGTAATTTCTGCGTGGAGCGCTTGGAAAAAGGGCTAATGCCAGCGTGTGTGGAAGAGTCCAAGGGAGGGTTAATTTTCGGAGACTTAGATGACCCCAAATCTGAGGTCCGAAAAATTGTTAGTTCGCAATACACGATTCGGCGTAAACCTGAGCTGGGTACCCAACCAAGCGTCTACTACCTAGTAGGGGGTGGGGATCTTGTTTGAAAGAGCTTTGACTGGTAGTCGACGTTACTGGACATGGGTTTTTGTCTTACTTGCTGTCATCACGGTAGGCCTCTACTCTTACTTTAAGCAATATAGCTATGGCCTGGGAGTAACGGGCATGAGTAGGGATGTTTCGTGGGGTTTGTACATCGCCCAGTTTACGTTTCTCGTGGGTGTCGCTGCTTCTGCTGTTATGCTTGTCTTGCCTTATTATCTTCATGACTTTAAGAAATTTGGTAAGATGGTCATCCTCGGTGAATTTTTAGCGATCTCCTCTGTGATCATGAGTATGCTATTTATTATTGTCGATTTGGGTCAACCACTGCGAGTCTTGAATGTCATTTTGTATCCAAGCCCCCATTCCATGATGTTTTGGGATATGTTGGTCTTATCTGGATATCTCGTGCTTAACATTGTGATTGGGTGGACGACACTAGGCGCTGA
>DOPS01000114.1:0-6183 GCA_003512645.1 Desulfosporosinus sp. | reverse complement strand
GCCGCAGCTATTTTACATCCTCTGTTAGGCAAACCTTTTAGGGAACAGGTTGGGGGTGGTAAAGCAATTATCCCTTCTGCTAAAAAACTTGGCGGAATAGGAACGGGTTTAGATGTACCCTTACATTACAAAAATGCTGCGTTTGTGCGTACACACTACGATGCTATGGAAGTGAGAATTGCGGATGCACCTAAAGCGGATGAATTGGTTATAGCACTGGTTGTTACGGATTCAGGGCGTCCACATCCGCGAATTGGCGGTTTACAAAAAAGTGAAGTTAAAAGTGAAGACGGCCTCAGATAACTAAATGGCTGAGATATACTAGTGAATTAACACTAAGAGGAGGTGGTAGCGGTATGTATTCTAGATACACAGCGTGTGTTAGCCCCGGTATCCGGAGCCCAAGCTGAACATGATAGTTAAAGTGGGTGATCCCTTGCCTAGAGTTGGAATATCCGAAGAAGCCATTCTTTCTGGTACTAGTCAGAAAGTATAACTTTCAGTTGTATACTTTCTGGAAGGTCCCTTCTCGCCATCACGGCACCTTGCCGTCCATGGCGGTGCTCTAATCTCGAACATCCTTGTTCGAGTCGTGGCTACAGGGACACTCGGCCATCCATGGCCAGCGCATAAGTGCAACTAAGGCGACCGCCGGTGCCTAAAGGCTGACAGAATTCTAATTCGTGCGAAGACAGTGTCTTCGGGCGCTAGCCAAGTTTTCTATATAAACTTATTGTAAGGAGTGTACCTAAAGAGGGAGTAGGATAATAAAATTGAGGAGGCAGGAAATTATGACTGAAAATCCTGGAAATCCTGTAAAAGAAGTAGAAAAGGTTAGCTTTTTAAAACGCAAAAATATAATATTTTCTGTAAAAAGATATGGTATTGATGCCTTAGGTGCTATGGCCTTGGGTTTGTTCGCTAGTCTTATTGTAGGGCTTATTCTTAAAGTAATTGGAGAGCAAACTGGATTACAATTTTTGATTGCTTTTGGTAAACAGGCCATGGGAATGATGGGGCCGGCCATCGGTGTAGCTGTCGCCTTTGGCTTAGGAGCGCCTCCGCTAGTATTGTTTGCATCTACTATCACCGGTATGGCAGGTGCTGCAGTCGGAGGGCCCGTCGGTGCATTTGTGGCAGCCGTCGTGGGGGCAGAATTCGGGAAACTAGTTTCCAAAGAGACAAAAGTAGATATTATTGTAACTCCTGCTGTTACCATCTTGCTTGGTGTCGCTGCTGGGACCATCGTTGGACCACCCTTAGCAGAATTTATGAAGTGGCTGGGATCAGTCATAATGTTGGCGACAGAACTTGCACCTATTCCGATGGGTGCTTTGGTGGCTGTGCTGATGGGCGTAATATTAACGTTGCCAATTAGTAGTGCTGCTTTGGCTATAATGCTGGTATTAAGTGGTCCCGCTGCGGGGGCTGCGACCGTTGGTTGTGCTACCCAGATGGTTGGGTTTGCAGTAGCGAGTTATCGTGAGAATAAATGGGGTGGTTTAGTTTCCCAAGGGTTAGGAACGTCCATGCTCCAAATACCTAACATTGTTAAAAATCCATTGATATGGTTGCCTGCCATAATAGCCAGTGCCATCTTAGGTCCCTTAGCGACAACTATTTTGCCGATGGCCAATATCCCTGCCGGTGCTGGCATGGGTACCTCAGGGTTAGTTGGGCAGTTTGGAACAATCAGTGCTATGGGCATGAGTACTGGTGTCTTAATCAAAATTGGATTATTACATTTCATTTTACCCGCTAGTCTGACTCTGGCTATCGCGGAGTTTATGCGCAAAAAAGGTTGGATTAAGTTAGGAGACATGAAATTAGATATTTAGTATTGGAGTTTTAGGGGTCCTTTTGCTCAGTCTGGAACAACCGAGCCTTGGCAGGACAATCTAAGGTTAGCCAGGCGACAGTAGCCAGAAAATCTCTAATTCATGTATGAATTATCTGAAAGTACGTAGCTATATCAGTTAGTACAGAAGTTTTAGCCAAAGAGTTAATTCAAAAATGAATTAAAAAGTGGATTTTATAAAGCAGCTGTGTATACTTCTCTTGTTTCCTATGTTCGTACAAACCTTGCTATACCAACGGTTAATCCAAAATAAAAGGGACAAAATTGTATTACTAGTTGTTGGCATTGCTTTTGCATTAAATATTTTTGGTGTATTCTGAATTATCAAAATCTAAAAGGGGGGAGAAGTTTACGCACTGGATCAACTGTTTTTATAAATTATAAATTATAAATTATAAAGGGAGTGAACAATATGTCAGAAGAAAAGGACCTAAAAAGTAACGGTTTAAATACTAAAGACGGGGAATATGAATATGCATTTGACTCTGTTCCAGATGAAAAGAGAAAAAACTTATTTATGTTAACAATTATTTTGGCTGGTTATCCTATTGCATTATCAAATTTTGTAATTGGTGGTAGCGTTGGTGCAGGATTAACATTTATTGATGCGATTATAGCCTTATTAATAGGTAATGGGGTGTTAATATCTATAGTAATTGCAACAGGCATGTTAGCGTATAAAACGGGTCTTTCTACATCATTTCTAGCCAGAAGAGCTTTTGGTTCAATTGGATCAAGTATATTTTCTGTATTGCTTGCCATTTCAGCTGTTACATGGGTAGCCCTAAATGGCGACATTTTCTCACGACTAATACTATCTACATTTTCTTGGTGGCCATTCACAGTGCCAGTTACAGCAATAATTGTAATTTTGTTATGGATGCAATCAGCTATTAGAGGAATTAAGGGTCTGCAAATTGTAAGCATGGTTGGTGTTCCTGCTGCCTTAATTTTTTCCTTATATGGTATTTTTGCAGTATATAATAATACTGGTGGTTTTAAAGGATTAATGGAATATGTTCCGCTACATCCAATAACATTTACTGCTGCTACTGCTGCAATAGTAGGTGGGTGGGTCTTTGGAGCTACGATTACTCCTGATGTTTGTCGTTTTGCAAAATCTAAGTTACATGTAGGTATTGCAGGATTTGTTGCATTTATAGTTGGATGTTTTGGAATGCAATTGGCAGGTGCTATAGTGGCTATTTCAACGGGCTCTGGAGATTTTGTAAAGGCAATGTCAGCATTAGGATTAGCATTAATAGCCTTTATTGCTTCAATATTTTGTCTGTGGACTACACAAGATAACAATATTTATGGTGCTAGCTTAGCGCTGCAGAATGTAATTAAGCAAACAAAATATTATGGTAAAGTAAAGCACAAACATATTGCTATAGTCATTGCTGGTCTAGCAGCTGTTTTAGCAGCAGGAGGTATTTATAGCAAAATATTGCCTATAATACAGTTTTTGGCTGTTTTAATCCCGCCAGTACCCGGTATTATAATGGCTGAAGAATATGTCGTAAAAAAATCAAAAGCTAATATGAATGTGAGTTATATAGCATTAATTTCATGGCTACTCGGTGGAGCGGCAGGTTATACTTCGCTAAAATTAAATTTCTTTGTACCACCGATTATGGGGATAGTTGTTGCTGGGCTTATGTATGTAATACTTAGCTCTATTTTTTCTCAAATAGATTTAAAAAGTTCTACAATCAAGCAGTAAATAGTTTGGAGGTAATCTTAAATGGAAATAAGAAAAATTGTAACTATTGTAGAAGAAACGTAACTATTCAGGTCGCCTAGAGATCAGTAATTTAAAACTGGACTCTGGGCGGCTTTTCTCATTTAAAATAGAATTATGATGGAAGTAATGATTCAAGGGCGACTACTCAATGAAAAACATATCGAATGGATCCGAGAACTGATGGATAGTAACCCAGATTGGCATCGGACCCGATTGTCCCAGGAAATTTGTGCCGTCTGGAACTGGGTAGCTATCAATGGCCAATTCAAAGATATGGCTTGTCGCACGATGCTGCTCAAGCTAGAACGCCGTGGTTACCTGCAACTTCCAGCACGCAGAACTGCCGGACGAAACAACGCATTTATTGGTCACATACCCATCGAACATTCCACCACTAGTATTGAATGTGTACTGCAGGATCTAACTCCACTTTCCATTGAGGTCGTTCAGAGTACGGAAACGTTGAGGTTGTTCAATCATTTACTGGCAAAATACCATTACCTTGGATTCGGTAGTACGATTGGTGAAAACATGAAATATATTGTCTACGATTGCGACCGTCGTCCTCTGGCCTGTTTACTCTTTGGTTCAGCCGCTTGGAAGGTGGCTGGTCGTGATCAAGAGATTGGTTGGAACACCAAAACGCGTCATGATCGCCTGCGCCTCATCACTAACAACACACGTTATCCAAACAAGAATAAAATCCAAACCTTTCAGAACAAAGCCGTGTAATCAAGCCGCTTTCCCCTAAAAAGGTTTGGATTTTTTCTATGGTATGATCTTGCTATCAATTTTGATAGGAGGTCATCCATATGAATGTGGAGAATCTAAGAAACAACCATCCCAAGCTCATCTCGTACATGGAAACTGCTGGCTATTCGAATGACTACATTAGCAGGTTACGGAGGGAAATCCAGTGGATTCTGGCGGAAGCTGACACCAGGGGCTGGGACTGTTACAACGACGTGTACCGATCCTTTACATTTTACTATTCAGCGAGAGCGATTGCTTCAATCTCAACAATGGCGTCTTTGGGTAAGCGCGCAACTTGTACAGCCGAACGAGCGGGTGGATTATTCGGGAAATAAGTGGCATAAACGGTATTCATCGCTACGAAGTCATTCATATCTTTTAGAAAAACTACGGTTTTTATGACTTTGTCCATGGAAGAGCCTGAAGCTTCTAGAATTGCTTTGACATTATCTAAGGATTGTTTGGTTGCTCCTTCAATATCAGCGACCAATTCACCACTTTGTATGTTGATAGGGAGCTGTCCGGATGTAAAAATTAAATTTCCAACTTTAACCCCCTGAGAATAGGGGCCAATGGCCGCAGGTGCATTTTGGGTACTGAGAGTTTGTTTATTCATGTTGGTCTACCTCCTTGAAGTTGTCATGCATTTGGCGCTATGTGTTCCCAGGCCATAACACAACTAAATTTAAGTATACCTGATTTTTAGGAATACACCAAGCAAGATATTGGGATTTAGATAACAATAAGATTGCGTTAGGTTAGTTTGCTCTAATTAAGAGGGTTTTATCAATTAATTGGGAGTTAAACTTTGCTTATGATATAATTCATTGACTGAAATTATTGAGTCTACTGTCGATATTTCCATAAACGGTTTATTTAGGAGGTAGCTCATGGAATTTCTGGAGCATGTGATTCAGATTGATTTCGAAGACCGCTTGGGTTTGGGAATGGAGATCTTTGAGGTTTGCGAAAAAACTGGGGTTGACAAGATTGGGATGGAGGTCATTCCAGATCAGGGCATGTTTATTAAATTCCGTAGTACTTTTGATGAACAGGTTCAAAGATTAATAAGAGATTTGGAAGCGGTTAAAGGGGTTCTTTTTGTAAAATTTCGTGATCAGATGCCATACGAAGAGAGAGAACATGAGTTAAGGACCATTTTAAACTCTGTCAGCGAAGGGATTGTGGCCGTTAATAAAGAGGGAGAGATCATTCAAATTAATGAAGTGGCCTGTAAAATATTTCACTGTTCAGCTGAAGAGGTAATCGGGTCAAACGCTGAGGGGCTGTTTCAGGAGAATGCTCCCATTCTAGAAACTCTTAAAACAGGACTGCCCTATCGGCTCGAGGAACGAGAATTTAAAAAGGGAAATCAGGCCATTCATTTTTTGACGACGGGGGTTCCGGTGCTCAATGCGAAAGGTCAGGTCATTGGAGCGGTTGCCACCATGAAAGATTTTCGTCAAGTAGAAGAGATTATTTCAAAAGTAGACCGACAAAAACACTTAATGTCCTTCGAGGGGATTATTTATCAGAGTGCAAAGATGCGCCATGTTATTGAAACCGCTAAAATGGTTGCTAAAGGTAACTCAACGATCTTATTGCGCGGGGAAAGTGGAACAGGAAAAGAGTTGTTTGCTCGAGCGATTCATATGGAAAGTTTGCGTAATCAAGCTCCCTTTATTGCTATTAATTGTGCAGCCTTACCGGATAGCTTGCTGGAAAGCGAACTCTTTGGCTATGAAGAAGGTTCGTTCACAGGGGCCGCGAAAGGGGGAAGGAAGGGGCTTTTTGAACAAGCAGAACATGGAACCATCTTTTTAGA
>DOPS01000115.1:0-9370 GCA_003512645.1 Desulfosporosinus sp. | reverse complement strand
CCCATTCTCCATACTTGAGCAGGTCCTTGGCCTCCGTCAGCCGCCGGCCGATCTCAACGGCGGCGGCAAGGTAGATCCTCTCAGCCTGGTATTTGATCATGTTAATTTCAGCCGCGATTACATGCGGCGTGCGTCCGCTGATGACATCAGTTACTGTATCAGTCATGATATCCACACTCCTTGGGGCTAATTTCACTCATAGGATATGTGGTCAGGCTTAAGAGTGTGACAACCTCAGTCGTCAGGCTTTTTAATATAGGGAAGTACCCCGCTGTTTGGTCGAGACAGCAGGGTACTTCCCTTTTTAGAATCTTTTTAATTCCCCCAAACCTGTAGCCGGCGGTTAATAAAAGTATTGAACCATTAATAAGTTGCATCTTTCAATCCATAGAAAACAAGTAACTGCAAAAAGCAATAAAACGCACCTAGGGCTAGGTGCGTTTTATTGGTAGAAGCCGGTTTGATGGAAATTATATGGAATTCTGCTGAGGTGCATTTAGAACCAGTAATCCCCTTTATATAAAACAATTTTAATAATGCATTATATGTATATACACATAATCGTGTAAAAAAACTTCTTAGAGTTTGGCTTCGCGTACTAAATCCTGCAGGTCGCTCAAAAGTACAGTCAAACGTTTATTGTCCATTTTTTCAACCATCTCTATCAACTCAGTGACAACCATAACCTCGCTCTGCAGTTCTTCAGCTTCGGCGTCTAAAGCAGTGGAGTCGGTCAGAATACATCCGGTTCAATTATTGCCGGATGAGCAAATCGTGATACCGACATCGTGATAATCATATCGATTCTGCCATTTAAAGCATCGGCAATCATCCGTTTAAAGCCGTTCCGCCTCTTGGTGTTGGTGGCTGATATACCTTCATCCGTATAAACATTGATAAACTCCCAGTCTTCTTTTCCTGGATAAAGCGTGTGTAATAATTAACCTGGGCTTCATAGCTTGATTGCTGTTCTTCGGAATCCGTCGAAACTCGGGCATAAGCGGCAACTCGTTTCTTGGTTGTTGCACTAACTCGAAGTGGGGAAAATTGGGAGACTGTTGCAGGAATCATAGTAACTGCTCTTACTGCTCTTACTGCTCTCATTTGCTTTCCCTCCTTCTTTGAATTTCCCGATCCCGTGCGTGCTGTTTTAACTCTTCAGTCCACCTTTCGCTTCTAGGGCGGTCTTGCCAAACGCGCTTGATATGTTGGCCGTCATGTAAAACAAAAACCAGAGTGTTAAACTCTGGTACGATAAGTTAGTGTCAGGCACCACAGGCCTATTAAGCCATCAAAATAACGTGTTGACAAAGGAGGTCTATAAAGATAGACTGTAAACCGCGCGTGTTTCTTTACCGAGAGCATTACCAAAAGCCGGCTGAACTTATACCTATTACTTAGATAAAACAAGAGATGGAGATGTATTTGAATATAAAACCGGGATCGGTCAGTGTATTGAATTCGTTTATCGTTATGCTCCCTTCTATGGTTACAGTTTTGCCAGTTTGAGTGAAAGATATGTCACGGCAGGTTTTTATGACGGGTCCGCATGCGTAGAGTCTATCCATGATGACGTGTGGGAAACCTTGTGGATCCACTTGTTCTGTTTGACCATGTAAGGGAGGTGTAACTATGGAATTGCGGCAGTTAGAATACTTTGAAGCGGTAAGTAGATTAAGAAGCTTTACCAAAGCAGCCAGTGAGCTTTGTGTTGCTCAGCCTTCAATAACAGTTGCTATCCGCAAACTGGAGGAAGAGCTTGGCATACCTTTGTTTGAACGCAGTCGAAAAAAGATATCCCTTACTTTGGAAGGGGAGATTTTTCTCCAAAAAGCTAACAGAATTCTTGGGGAAATACAGGATACTTTTAAAGTGATGAATGATTTGCGTCCAGATTTAAAGAGAATTCTTAGGTTAGGTATACCCCCTTCACTTGGTTCTTGGATGTTTCCGCTTATATACTCGGATTATGCTGGTAAATATCCAACTGTAAAGCTGATGGTACATGAAATGGGAACACATGAAATAATTCAGCAACTATTGGATGAAAAGATCGAGCTTGGATTTATTGTCATGTATAAGCCAATGCCTATGTTTGAACTACTTCCTGTCTCAGAGGGGGAACTGCTACTGTTGTTGCCATCAGACCATCCGTTAAAGCAATATGCAAGAGTTCCATTTGAGCTGTTAATCAATGAGCGGTTTATCATGTATTATGAAGGCACCTATATATATAGCAAGGTTATGGAGGAGTGCAACAGGCATCAATTTAAACCTGACGTATTATGCACACCTTCACAGATTGCTACATTATTTAACTTAGTGGCCAACGGGTCAGGCATTTCTTTTATACTGGATGATGCTGTTGCCATATTAAAAGACAACCCTTGTTTTGTCACTAGGCCATTGACTGACGCCATCAACTTTAAAACAGGAATAATATGGAAGAACGACAAATATTTATCCAAAGCAGCTCGGGAATTTATAGAGTTTATGAAAAAAGCAGAATAGAACCCACAGTACCGACCGTTGAAGTGGATATTAGCGAGGCAAGTAGTAATTGTATTTTTGCTACTTGCCTTAAGTCTATGGCCTAAATGAAAATAGATTAAAACTATAAGACTATAGTTCTTGAATATTTTTAATTGCCGGAATATTAAGATATGATTAAATTACTCTAGAGGGTACCCAATTGTGTCGCTAGCGAACATATGTACACGAAAATGGAGGTGTTTCTATGACCCCAGCAACTATTACATTGCTTATCCTTGCGGTGGTTATTGTGCTTTTATCTTCCGGAAAGATATAAGGAAGAGGCTGTCATTCATAGCCCAGAAAAAACAGTGAAAAATCAAGAGAATAGGGGAAGTAAAAATAAACAAATCATTGCTGTTGTAGTCTTTATCATATATATCCTCGGGATAATTTTCGAACCACAAACGAAGATATCTGCTCCATTAATCGGTATTGTGTGTGTTGTTGTTCTGGGTATTGCTGGAGTATTAAATGAAAAACAGATTTATCGAAGTATTGACTGGTCAACGGTTTTCTTCATTGTCGGCATGCTTACTCTAGCTGATGCCTTAGTCAAGTCAGGAGCGAGTAAAGTGATTGCTAATGGTGCCGTTGCTTTGATGGGGAAATCGCCAAGTGGCTATGTTCTTACCGCTGCTCTATTTCTGCTGTCTGCACTGTTAACTCAGTTTATGTCAAATACTGCTACTGCGGGGATGTTGTATCCCATTGGAATCGCAATTGCGCGCGGAATAGGAGCAGACCCCAGTTCAGTAGTAATGGCAATAGCCATAGGATGTTCGTGTGCGTTTGCTACACCGATCGGAACTCCTGCTAATACGATGGTGATGATCCCGGGAAAATACAAGTTTACTGATTGGGTCAAGGTTGGAGCACCCTTGATTATTATTGCTTTGCTTGTTAGCCTAGTTATTCTTCCAGTCGTGTGGCCGTTTTTCAAGTAAGTAATTTACGGGTTTTCAAAGTGAATGAGTTATGGTGCTTCATTCATCATAGACTGGTATGGGGAGTTCAGAGTTTTTGTCAGATCTACTCCCCATACCGCTCATGGTGGTGTTTATTATCTTTACTAAGATGAGACTATTAGATCCCTGAAAAAAGGTGTAGGGTAGTTTTATTGTTACCGATATAATACCGAAGTCTATTTCCGGATAACTAGTTCGGAAATTAATTGAGCGAAAGGATTACAACTATAATAGTTGTTGGAATAATTTCGATTTGTATGATCTGTTCTATAAATAATTGGCGGTGATAATTTGGCAACAAGCGTTTTAGACAATATGTTATACAAAAAAGGCTTTACAAGTGAGACTATGGGAAATATATTTAGTGAAAAAAATTCAATCCAGAAATTATTGGATGTAGAGGCGGTTCTAGCACGTGCCCAAGCAAAAATTGGTATGATTCCCGTTGAAGCAGCTGAAATAATCACTGAAAAAGCCAAGTATGAAATCATCGATTTAGCAGAGCTGGAAAGGCAGTATGCAGTTACCAGTCATCCATTTATACCGCTTTTAAAGGCTTTTACGAAGAATTGTGGAAATGCCGGACAGTATGTTCACTGGGGGGCAACCACTCAGGATATCATGGATACAGCTATGATTCTTCAGGTTAAAGAAGCATACAATGAGATTTTTGAAAAGCTGTTAGAATTAAATAGAAGCCTTGTAAAAATGTCTAAACAACACAGAGATCTGATCATGATGGGACGTACTAATGGTCAGCACGCACTACCTATTACCCTTGGGTTTAAGTTTGCAGTTTGGACAGCAGAAACACAGCGGCATATTTTACGCATAACAGAATGCAAAGATAGATTATTCGTCGGTCAGTTTTCGGGTGCGGTGGGGACACTGGCTTCAATCGGCAAACAGGGCATCAATGTAAGACAGCTTATGTTCCAGGAATTAGGACTTCAGGAACCTGTGATCACATGGAATACCTCCAGAGACAATCTTGTTGAATTTGCATCAGTCGTGGGAATAATGGCATCTACGATGGGCAAGATTGGAAATGAGGTCTATACCCTCCAAAAGCAGGAGTTTTCAGAGCTGGAGGACCATATTGCGGCAGGTTCGGTCGGAAGTAGTACAATGCCTCATAAAAGAAATCCCTTTGAAGCTTTGCAGATAGTATCCTTGTCCAGATTGCTGCGTACAGTTGTTTTTGAAGCTTATGAAACCCTTGAAAACGAGCATGAGCGTGATCCCCGCAGCTTATCTTTGGAATATGACTATATAGGCAGGATGTGCTGTATGGCAGCGGCAGCACTTGATAAGACTATAAGGCTTGTTGACAACTTAGTAGTAAATGAGAAATCTTTCGAAAGAAATATGAGTTTGTTACAAGGGCTTGTTTATTCCGAAGCAGTTATGATGAAATTGGGAGAAGAGATCGGAAGAGAGAATGCTCATGAACTCGTTCATAAGCTGGCAATGCAGGCAACCGAAAAGAGTGTACCTTTCAAAGATGTATTGCTAAGCAGCGAAGTAATATCAGGCAGATTTACAGAGGATGAAATTGATGAATTACTTAAACCAGAGAACTATTTAGGATTGGCTCAACAATTTGTTGATAATGTTCTTAGTAAAAATCATGATTTATTACAAGATACCCAATAAGGTAGCTCCTTGTTTTCGATATAATCGGGTTTAGGGTACAACAAAAAAACAACCGTCGGATTATCCGCCAATTGTTTTTTTGTTTGAGATTTATTTCTAGGATTGTGTTTGCTATGATATTTTCCCTTTACAAGCCGGGTTAATGAATTTTATTATGACAATTGCGATGATATCCACGAATACGAAAGCAATGTAAGCGCCGGTAAAGCTTTTGGTGACAGTCAAGGCAATTCCCAGAGTACCAAATAAGAAGGCGATCAGCGGAACAAATACTGCCGTAGCCAAGGGCATACCCATAGTTGCCCAGCCTAAGGCAAGCCCTTTCTTGGTGGGAAACCAGTTGGTGATAAGGGTGCCCGGGGGAATAAATCGTATCGAAGCACTGTTAATGCAGTACCTTTTTCCTCCTTTGTCTGCTGGACCGTCATCAAAAACATGTCCCAAGTGGAAATTACCAACTCTGCTGCGCACTTCAGTCCGAACCATGCCAAAGGTTGCATCCTTCTGATTGATAATAACCTCCGGAACAATAGGTTTGGTGAAGCTTGGCCAGTTCATTTTACAGAGCAGCAAAAACCGGATTATGATCAATTATCAAGTCTGGTAGGCGCTCACGTTTCCGGGGCTAATACCCATATCCGTACTGATCAGGCGCCTCACCCCGTTTACCAACAATCTTAGGTGTGAGAGGTAATGGCTTTTCCGAGCTTATTTCCTCTACTTCAACCTTAAACTCCCATTCATCACCATAATCGAAGAGGTAAAGAAAGGTTTTGCCAGGGTATAAGCCCAATTCCCCCATTGTGACTTCATCAGCGTGTGGCCCTTCATCAAGGGGTGATTCATAACGATCATGTGACCATTTCTTATTATCCATAAAAAAGCTATACAAGTGATCATCATCAAATTCAAAAGCTTCTTGAATAGCTAAATGCAATTGATGAAGATTATGCTTAGCCGTCAGTTCAATTTTTCGCCATTTCCCCCGACTTAAAGAGACTTTTAATAAATAGGTTCCTTCAACAAAATCCTTCTGATCGCGGGGAAGGGTATGCATTAATTCGCCAGGTACAAACAAAGAGACAAATTTTTTATAAAAGGGTTCAGCCAAACTTTCTTGCCGTGCTCTGGCCAGTTCAGCAAAACCCTGCGGTATCTTACCCATACTCCGGATCATATTCTCCAGCCCGTCAAGGATATCTTGAGAAGTCAAAACACCCTTCCGAAGGTTCACTTGATTCCAGTCCAGATAGTCCCGATATTTGAACAAAATTGGTGCTAAACTTACTCCAAATTCCGTCGGTGTCAGGGTTGAAGCCTCTATCTTACGCCGCGATTCTTTCAGAGCCTCTTCATCTTGAGTAAACTGCCAAAAACCAAAATACGTAAAGTACCACAGAAAATATCCCCAATCCCATAACCAGCTGTGCCAAGAAGACTTAGAATCCTTGACATTTAAAGTCTTTCCAGCTGTGACACGAGCTAGCTCTTGCCAAACAGAGGAAATGAGCCTTACATTTGGGATACGTCCATATGTCGCTTTTTGCAGAGCTTCCCAATCTGCATCGATCCAAAGTGTTTCCAGAAGAAAGAAGTACTGCTCGCACATCGTCAATTTCAAGTATTCTTCGTAGCGATCGGTTACCTTCAAATGAAATTTAACTCCCTTTCCTGGCATCATAACTGCCAGATTGCCTGCCAACGCTAAATGATAAAACATATGTAACAGGGGATATGAGCCTTGATCAAGCTTAGGGTTAGCATTTTCCGTCTTAAAGCTCATGAGTTGATTCAACCCCCATAATTGTTCCCTAGGCATGTACTGGTTTTTGGCTGATAATACCGTATCCTCCTCTTTCAGGCAATCCATGAACCTCAGAAAGTCCTGCAATAAAGGGGTTGGATAAGTTAAGGAAATCTCAAACATTTTTTCTTCTCCTTTTAATAACAGTTTTAATCGCTCAGCTCCAAGCCATCAGAACGAATGCTTCGCGCAATAATTCAGGAGGCACACACGAAGGGTCCTTATTCGTCTTCATCTCTACCTTCGGTAAAAAGCTCATCCAGACACCCGTCATCAATAGCCGACCCTCTATTTTTATAGGGAACTGACCGTGGCCTACCCATTTTATAAAATTTGCATGCCTTAGGTCCATAACAAAAGGGTTTCAAATCGATATTTTTTTATGTTCTTCTCAAAATCCCATTGAATTTCAACATTAGCCATATTGGCCCAAATACATTTATAACATTTTGTTTCCCACAAACGTTTACCATAAGATACCTCCAGACTCTGGTTCTGGGTTGAATAGCTACAATTTCACCTTGCCAATTCACTTTAAATGAAATATTTCCATAAACTCTCTTATTCATCTTCACTCTTCATCCTTTAAATTGATACCTCTGCCCTGTCAGGGATTCCACTGTCGTACGGCTTTGCGACTGCCAATGAAACAGCTCTTCATTGATGGAATAATCCTGATACATCCTTCTGGAGGTGAAGGTGAACTAATTGGCTTTTAATCTGGTCCATATTTTCAATGGTATCCGAAAGAGGACGTAGTTCATCATCCGACAAAGAAAGCAGGGCCTCGTCTAAGATCTCGTAAACCACGGTGGGCCGAAAATCCTTGGCTTTAGAATTGCCTTATATCCCCATAGTTAAAACTAGGGGCTTTACGGCAACAAGTTGTAATCTTTAGGTTGTCGCAGTGACGGGGTTACTGACAACTCTTTCGGTGTTGTGAGTAACCCCGTCACTGCGACATCATGGAACTAAGCGTTGCTTTTGCTAACTTGGCATCGTGTGAATTATCTGGCCCAAGAGTAAAAGGAAAATATAATTGCTTGCGAATGTGCCAAGAAAATAAGTTAATATTTAGAAGGCTATTTTGCACATTGACTTATTCACTATACCGAAAGAAGGGAACTGGGACTGATTTATTTTAGAACCGGATTGCTTAGGTCTGGAAAAAAGTACGAAACCATCACTTCGTATTGGTCCTGTGATGATAGGCAAGTATCCCTGAGAAATCCCTTTTCAGATTTGTATTCCTTCAGACCGCGGTAGTAAAACAGCTTATGTTCATGGTCAATGATAAAAGGGAGGATATCATTTTTAAGGCATTCTTTAAACATAATGATACGCCCTACTCGGCCGTTGCCGTCCTGAAAAGGATGGATGCTTTCGAACCTGAAATGGAAGTCCACGATATCTTCAACTTTAATATCCTTTTTTTGATGGTAATCGGCAAGCAGTTTTTGAATTTCTCCGGCCACCTTTGAGGGAGCAGTTGTTTTCATATCACCGACTACGTTCGGTCTGGCTTTGTATTCTCCGACACGAAACCACTCTTTGCGTTCATCGGAAGTATTTCTTTTTAGAAGCCGGTGGAATTCCTTAATCATATCCTCTGTCAGTTCCTCGTCCGCATGGGTAAGCATATAATCAAAGCAGGAAAAATGATTTACTGTTTCAATGATATCGTCAACATTTGCCACTTCATCCGGTTCCATATTGACTGTGTTTGTCTCATAAATGTATCGGGTCTGATCCTCGGACAGGAGGCTGCCTTCGATCCGGTTCGAATTGAAAGCGAGTTTGACCTGAGTCTGATGGTACAGACCACCCTTTAGCTTCATCTCTTTTTCTTCCCACAATCGTTCCAGTAACCTCTGCATTAGAAGTATCACTCTTTTCTATACTGTATTATACTAATTATACCACATTTTTACTTAATTTCACTTGGTTTTTGCTCTGAGTCATGCAAACTCAACGGTTTTAGTTCTACTGATATTTCCCAACCACATGCATCTTTACAAAGTTACGGTAATACCGTATTACCGGAAGGATGAGGCCCCCCGAAGCCAGAGTGCGACAGGACGTCGCACCCTTAAGATCAACGCAGACAAGATAATGAAGCATAATACAAATTCTCTCAACCAATTAGGATTCCAAGTGTCATTGTTACCTCGCAAGTCCCCATGCTAGATTAGCTCCTCAGCATTTGACTCAAGCCTATCGAATTCTTTCCTGCATTGACTGTTTCACATCACACCACAAGTCACTTAGAATCCCTTCTTGATAACCCGCTAGAGCGGTTTTAAGAAGTTTTTCTTTGAGAGGAGCGAGTTCAGGAGAGGAGACTCTGTCGAGTTGTTTCAAGCGCTGAGGACTTAGGGGCTGATCCGAGCGCGAAAGCTGATAATCTTCG
>DOPS01000303.1:0-13151 GCA_003512645.1 Desulfosporosinus sp. | reverse complement strand
GAAATCCCCGATTTAACGGGAAGTGTTGTGTTTACCGATCTAGCTCGGAATGATAAATCTCTACCGACCGTTAGAGGGGTTTTAGCTTATACCAGGGTAAGAACAGATTGTAAACTAAATGATTTTAATGTTATTGAAACCGATTATAATTTTGGGTCTCAATCAGCCTTTTATGTTAGTTTGGGAACGAATCTGGATCAAACCAGACTATATTTAGGGGTTTATGGCTCTATGAAAGTGACTGATTTTAACCAAGGTACTGTTTTTGAAATTGTTCCATGATTCATAACCAGTATGAACATCGGTAAACCTCACTTATCCATAAAATAAAATCTACTCCAAGAAAGACTGCCTACATAGCGCTACTTATAAGAAAGTGTCTGTTAGGCGACGGACTATGCCCCGCAATTCAGAGACGACCATGGAGGGGAGTCCCTTAAACGTTCCCCTCGAACTTTATTAATGCATTAAATAAGAATGTTGTGAATAATGCATGGCAACAGTGACTTATGATAAGAATTACTTACATTCTCTTTTCTTGATAAACGAAGCAATTTCTAGGATATACTTTTGTTGTTCTTCATCTGGAATCATATGCCCAGACTTCAGAAACTTTACAACCTCACAAGAGGGGATCGCTTGTGTGTACAATTGTAAAGTTTCATCTGAGATATCCGATGGTATCTTAGATTCTTTATTTCTACCAACAAAAAAAGTAACGGGGATCTGCAATTGTGACAATCGGGAAGAAAAATCAACTTCGATTGCATCTCTCTCAAGTCCTTCTAGTGCTCTACGACGCATGAAATTGAGTAGTGGCACTCCCAAATATACAAGGTTGGACCAAAAATCTACATATCCAAGACCTGGTTTACTATGTATTGGGGGTTGGTCGACGAGGATAAGTCCACGCATGTTCTGTTGATTCTTAAAACTCCATCCAAGTGCATAGGATGCACCCCGTGAAAATCCTAGAACACAATAGTTTTGAAGCTGGCAATGCTTAACAACTGCATCAATATCAGAGAGGTGATCGTCAAGATCGTAGCCTGTTGCAGGAGTTGAACTTAAACCACGACCACGAAAACTCAAGGCAACAACATGACTAGAAAGCTCGGAAAGTATTGGAATAGCCCGCTCTGCTGGCTCCCAAAGTCCGCCGATTACAAGTAGTGATGGCGTTTTACTAGAAAATATTCCATTCTCCAGTACATGTATTTTTACAGATTCATTGTGAACAAAAAAACTTTTCATCAAAAATCTCCTCCTTTCCAAATTCAGCTCACATATCTTTGAAATCGGCTTTTTGGCTAATTTTACTTTTTTACTATATCTATAAACTCCTCGTTATTGATGGCCCGTCCTAATTGGACCGATAATCCTTTAATATCATCTAATAACTGACTTAATTTCTCATCAGACGGTACTTCTAAGTTTAATTCTTTTAAACGCCAAATGATATTTGCTTTACCGCTCTTCTTCCCAACTACGATATCATGTTTTCTGCCTAACAATTCAGGCTCAAAAGGTTCCACTGTAACCGGCATTTTCGAGAGGGCTGCTACAGGGATGCCGGCCTCCCATGTAAAATTCCCACTTCCCACGATCGGCTTATGGGGAGACAGGGAATAACCTGATAATTCGCTGACTTTACTAGCCAGTGCTTGAAGCTTCGTTAAATCGACTCCTGTTTTGATCCCATAAAGCAATTCTAAGGCCATTATAATCTCTTCGGTCGCCGTGTTACCCGCCCTTTGCCCTAAACCGATAAAAGAAGAGCTAATACTGGTAGCGCCCATCCGAACGCCTTCAAGGCTATTAGCAATTGCTAAGCCAAAATCATTATGACAGTGAATTTCGAGTGGAGTATTGGTAATTTCTCTGGCGAATTTAAAAATTGCATTGATAGCTTGAGGTGTAGCAACCCCGGTTGTATCAACAAGCGTCAACCGCGCAGCTCCAGCTTCATTAACTGCCTTACGAATAATTTTTTCAATAAAACTGGGCGTTGCTCTGAACACATCCATTAGAAACAAAGATGGATTTTGTCCGTAGTCCCTTGATTGGGAAACAGCAGCATAGGCTTTTTCGATGACAGTATCTTCTTCCCAGCCAAATTGATACTTAATTCTGGGATGACCAGCTGGTATTTCCACGATTGGGCCCCAGACACCACATTCTTTGGCGGTGAGGATATCCTCCTTATTAGCCCGCGCCAAACACGTAATTTTAGCCTTTAAACCGGCATTGGCTATTCTCTTAACACTTTCTTTTTCTGCAGGACCGACGGCGGGGAAACCTGCTTCAATGTACTCAATTCCACAAGCATCGAGTTTTTGAGCAAGTTTAAACTTGGTATCTGCATCAAACATAACCCCAGGAGCCTGTTCACCGTCGCGCAAAGTAGTATCATGAATTGAGACATGTGGCAGTTTATCCTCACCATTCATAAAGTTATATGAACTCACCCAAGCATGCTCAGTTCTCCATGGTCCTTTTTCAATATCAAATTCTTTCATTTTCATTCTCCTCCTAATATAGCCTTATACCCGTTTTTTTAAAGTACGTTCCAATAATATATTATACATTCCAGGACGCCGAGCTAAATGATAAGGTAAATCGGTCCGGGCCTCATCTAGTTTTGTCAGGTCGATTGAAGCCACTACTAATTCATCGTCCTCGCCCTGAGCCTCTGCCAAAATCTCCCCTCTTGGAGATATCACTGCACTACCGCCTAGATAGGAAATATTCTCCTCCACTCCAGCCTTTGCTGCAGCAATTAGATAAATTCCGTTTTCATATGCTCTGACTGCTAATAATTGTCGCCACTGTTGCAATCGATCTCTGCGACCATAAGAAGGCGAGTTTGTTGGTAGAAATACCACCTGGGCTCCAGCCAGTGCCAAACAACGAAAACCCTCCGGAAAATGGCGATCAAAACAAATCTGAATGCCAAATTTCAACCCTTCTGTTTCAAAAACCGGGAAACCCAAATTTCCTAGAGAAAAGTACCTTCTTTCATAATTGCGCACTCTCCCCATAACGTCCGGCTGGTCTAACGGCAAATGCATTTTTCTATATTTGCCAATCATTTTTCCATCCTTATCAACTACCAGCGCCGTATTATAATAATTACTTTCCTCTCTTTCCGCATAGGGAATGATCAAAGCCATTTTATAGCTCAAAGCCATTGCGCTGATACTCTGTAAAAATTCATCGTTATCTTCCAAAAAGTATTTCCGATAGCCTGTATCCGGTTTACTTCTAGGAAAATAACCACTCAAAGCCAGTTCGGGGAAACAGGCAATTTGTACTTCTTGCTCTGCTGCACTTTGAACTAGTTGTTCCATCCGCCGGAGAGTATCATTTAAGGTAATTACGCCTCTCATCTGGATGGCCGCAATTTTTAATGCCATATCTACCCTCTCCTAGCTCTGGCCAATGCTCGGGCCGGCCCACCACTCGCTCCTACTAATTTGATAGGTAAACATATTAATTCTACCTTTCTTTCCGGCAGCTCATCTAGAGCGGTCAAGTTCTCTAAAATACATACTTCTCCCTTTAAAAGGATCTGATGCACAGGTGCGGGCGCCGGCACAACTAATTCATCCCCGATCCCATCGGGAGGAAAATCCAAACCTATCATTGGAACCTTAGAATCTACCAACCAATGAGCAAGTTCCATGGAAATATGGGGGTTGTGACTATAATAACGACTAGTGTTATAATGCTTGCTCCATCCTGTATGAAGGATCAGTCTCCAACCTTCTAAATTGGTTACTCCTATATTAACCAAACTATCTTTCACATCTACAACGGTTATGGCATAATCGTTCTTCACTTTATCTACCAAATCCACTATAACCGCCTGACCACAAAATATTTCTGGTGCTACTCTATCGATAGTTTTTCCGTCAGTATAAAAATGATAGGGTGCATCAACATGGGTACCCACATGAATACTCATAGTTAGGGAAGCATTATTTCGTCCATGGGTTTCATGAAACTGAAAAGACTCCAGTATTGTGGATGGATGGCCCGGTAATTCTCCATACCCACTTGCTATCGGCTGTGATAAATCATGGAGCCAATTATTTTGGGTCTTCAAATTTATCAACTCCCCCAATACCATAATAATCCGGCAGCTCGAAGGCTCGCCAAGGCAGAACCACGATCGCGCCACTCGGGCAAGCTAGTTCACATAGATAACAGCTTTGACAATCTAGTTCATAACGAATTTCAACACCTGAATTTTCCGTTGCAAAAAGGACATTCATGGGGCAGATTTCTACACATTGCAAGCACTCAATACATAAGTTTCTATCAATTTGCTTGATTGTCACTTTAGTCAGCCCCTTTTTTAATCCACTGGACTGTAAGATGCTTTTCATCACTCATAATTCCTAGAGGAAATTCCATGCCGGGATCCTTGGTGGAATAGTCCTCACGGTAATGTGCGCCACGAGTCTCTCTGCGTGCTAAAGCGGATATTAATGATGCTTCGGCCACCTGGGCGGAACTTCTTGCTTCATGCCATAACATTAGATCATGACTACCGTCCGCACCAATCTCATTATCTAACATCGCGGAGATTTGCCGAACCTTGGTTAACGCTTCTTTCAGTCTGTTTTCACTCTTGATCAGACTGACATCCAATCTGCTTATCAAGCCTGTTAATTCATTCAGAAGTTCCCTTGCTCCAGACTTTCTCTTCAGTGGTTGTAACATATTTGTTTCAGCAATCTGCCAAAGTTCTTCCTCCGCTGTTATTGAGTTAACCTCCAAAGCATAAGCCGCCGCATTTTGACCGGCTAAGCTACCCGTATAATTAGCCCAAGCCAAACTGATTCCAGTTATCCCAACACAGGCACCCACTATCAATCCTTTAGCTGCACAGTCTCCGGCGGCAAACAAGCCTGGAACTGTACTACAGGCATTATTGTCAATAAAAATACCAGCTGCCGAAGCGTTTGAAGTACCGGTAAATGCCGGTATCACCAATTGCCTATGGTTCGATAAATCAACCTGACTTTTTTGCAGGGCCAACATTAGGTTTGGCATTAAATTAGTCACTAAATCCCAATCCTTAAACTGCGTTAAATCCATATATATTGGACCATGACCAGCCTGAACTTCTTCTGCCATTGCTTTGACAGCAGCATTGCCATTTATTTTATTGCCTAGTGGACTACTACCATTCCTATCCAAAAAAGCCTCACCTTGTTCATTAACATACCGTCCTCCATGAGCCATGAACTTAGACTGTCCATAGGAATCAAAAGCAGCCAAACTGACATTATAATGGTTTCCGTATTCCATATAAGCAAGCAGGGCTTTTGCCTGCAGAGCTAGACGCAAACCTTCTCCCGCCACCACATCTTGTCCAAAGAAGGGGCCTCTGTAGCTACACCCTCCCGAAGCAAGCACTATCGACGGGGCACTCACTTTTACTGTTTCACCGGTCAAAACGTTAAAACCAACTACTCCAGCCGGGCAGCCGTCTGACATAACGATTTGTTCAATACTGACACGTTCCAAAAAACGAACTCCTAAATCCAAGCACCGTCTGCGATTTTCCTCTTGAAATTGCAACATTGGGGCCAAAACACATTTAGTCATCGGCCCCCGGCCTGAGCGACGTATAAATGATCCAGCGGAATCCATCGCAAAAGGGAAACCGGACTTATGCAATTCTTCGACTAATCTATATTGACCCTCTAAAAAGCTCCTAATCCGCTCCTCATAATTTAGACCTTCACCGGCATTTATATAATCATTTACCCAATCGTCTAGTGCATCTTCTTCAGGAAACCAGCAGAGAATATCACCGGCAGCAAACGCAGTAGGGCCACTGGTACCAATGCGCGCTTTATCTATTAATACTACACGCGACCCTTTTTCCGCCGCCGTACGGGCAGCGTTTAATCCTCCAAGCCCCCCGCCCACTACGATTACATCTGTATTTATAATATTATCCAACGGAATCACCACAACCGGCCTTCAATTTGTCAGATGTATAGGGAATGATTCCACCGCTTTCTAGGATCCTAACCATTACCGGAGGTAATTGGGCAAAGCTAATTTCAACCCCAGTTGTAAGATTTTTTACTTTGCCTTCTGCCAAAGAAACCTCAAGCCTGTCCCCTTCAGAAACAATTTTTGTAATTCCAGGCAATGGTATCGCAGCCATCCCGATATTAAAAGCATTCCGAAAGAAGATACGCGCGAATGATTCTGCTAAGACGACTGAAATACCGGCAAACTTTAGAGCCTTGGCAGCATGTTCACGACTTGAACCACAGCCAAAGTTTTTCCCGGCAACAATAATATCTCCCTGCTGCACACCGGCAGTAAATTCAGGTCGCACTGCCTCAAGCGCGTGGTGTGCAAGTTCATATGGATCAGTTATTGGCAAATACTGACCAGGTATCAATTGTCCTGTATCAACTCCATCTGATAATAACCATACTCTTCCGGAATAATTGGTTCCCATTTTTAGTCCTCCTTTAGATAAGATCGTGGGTCGACTATGTGCCCTGCTACAGCAGAGGCAGCCACGGTTGCAGCATTACCAAGATATATTTTTGCTTTCGGTGCACCCAGCCTAGCCACAAAATTTCGGCTTCCGGTAGTAATACAAGTCTCATCATTGGCCATCGCCCCCATACCGTAGGCGCCGCAAGGTCCACAACAAGGATAACTGACTATCGCACCTGCCTGCATGAAAATATCCAGTAAGCCCTCTTGGGAAGCACGCAGCCAGAGTGGACGTGTAGAAGGTACTATAAGTAGACGTACTCCAGGTGCGACTTTCTTGCCTTTCAGAATACGGGCGGCTGCTTCTATATCCTCGTATCGCCCATTGGTACAAGTTCCAATGATTGCTTGGTTAATAGTCACACATTCCTTCTCTATTTCCACAGCCGTCTTTACTTTGTCAGGAGAATAGGGTTCAGCTACCAAAGGTTCCAGATCAGATAAATCAATATCTATCTGTTTCAAATATTTAGCGTCCTTGTCACTTTTCAAAATAGGATAGTTTTGAATACCTTTTTGATTCAAATAATCCTTAGTAATTTCATCCGGCTCAAAGACCGCGTTTTTAGCTCCCGCTTCCAAGCACATATTACATAGTGACATACGGCTGTCCATCGATATTTCGCCAGTTGCGGGCCCTAAAAATTCAACTGCTTTATAATCAAAACCGCTCGTCCCTACCATGCGCAATAAATGTAAGGCAATATCTTTACCATAAACGCCCGTGGTTAAAGACCCTTTCATTTCAATCCGAACTGTTTCCGGCACCATAAACCACAGACGTCCGGTCGCCAAGACCGAGGCCATTTCACTGGAACCAATCCCTGTCGCAAAAGCTCCTAAAGCGCCTGCGGTGACAGTATGAGAATCGGTAGCCACAAACACCATTCCGGGTACAACATGTCCTCTTTCCGCAATCAAATCGTGACAAACACCCTCGCCTGTATCATAGAAATTTTGAATGCCTTGTTCTTTTGCAAAAAGGCGCATCAAATGATGATTCTCGGCTGCTTTCTCAGTCTGTGACGGAGTACGGTGGTCTATTACCATCACTACGCGGCTGTGGTCCCAAACTTTTTTAACCGGTAATTTAGAGAACTCCAGCAATGTCATTGGTCCTTGATGATCATGAGTCATTACTAAGTCAACTTTGCTATCAATAAAATCTCCTGCCCTGACTTTATCTCTGTCAGTCGACAGGGCTAAAATTTTTTCGGTTAGGGTTGAACCAACTATACTTTCTGACACTTTATTCACTTCCCCTTGTGTTCTATTATTACGTTTCAGTTACTCGATTGCGTCGGAACAGCTTGGCAATAAACGGAGAGAAAATTGCTCCGGCAATTAGAATAATGAGAATAACGCTAATCGGACGACTGAAATAATAACCAGCTAAATTGCCATGCGCTAAAACGACTGATTGTCCAAAGCCTTTTTCAGCCATCGGTCCCAGAATTAGTCCCAACACAACAGGCGCCGGATGAAATTGGTACTTACGCATGATATATCCTATTAACCCAAATACTATCATCACCCAAACATCAAACATGCTGTTGCCCATAGAAAATGAACCTAGTACACAAAGGGCAGTAACAATCGGTGCTAAAACTCTATTGGGGATCCTAGTAATATTTGTAGCATATCGGGCAATAATCATCCCAAAAACACCCATTAATATATTAGCAACGAGAAAACCTACCATAACCGTATAGGTTACATCTGCATATTTTGTGAACAACTCCCGACCAGGCATCAATCCTTTAATCATTAAGGCTCCCAACAATACCGCCGCAGTTCCGCTTCCAGGAATACCCAAAGTCAATAGTGGAATCAGGGAACCTCCAGTAACAGCATTGTTGGCTGACTCACTTGCCGCTACCCCTTCGATAGAACCTTTACCAAATTCTTTTTTATTCTTGGAAAAACGTTTTGCTTCATTATAGCTGACCCACGAAGCGATATCCCCGCCGGCACCGGGCAAAATTCCTATTAAGACTCCAATTCCCGACGAACGAATAACAGCTATCCAAACTTTCTTTACTTCTGACAGTGTCGGTACCCAACGCCAATCTAACACTTTGCGCGTTTCGAACTTCCCTTGTTCCTTTGCTGTCTCTACCATTATCATCACCTGAGAGAGCGAAAACAGACCAATCATCGCCGGAACAAAAGAAACCCCGGATATTAAACCGGTAATTCCAAATGTAAAGCGCGGAAATCCCGAACTTAAATCCGTACCGAAGGTCGCTAAAAGTAAGCCTAGAAACCCTGAAATTAGTCCCTTCAGTAAAGAATCTGAGGCTACTCCAGCAATCATTGTCAAACCGAAAACAGCCAAGAGAAAGTAATCTGACGGTCCAAATAATAATGAAACTTTAGACAAAGGGGGCGTGAGCGCAAGGAGTGCAATACCACTGACAACCCCACCAAACACTGAACTATAGGTTGATATTCGCAAGGCCGACCCAGCTTTACCTTGTTTCGTCAATTCGTACCCGTCAATAGCTGTTGCAGCTGAAGCCGAAGTCCCTGGAGTGTGAAGCAATATCGCCGATATGGAACCGCCATAGATAGCCGACGTATATAGTGCTACCAGCATAAGCAGACCTGCAGATGTCTCCATACCAAATGTCACCGGCACCAGTAATGCCACACCCATATTGGCTGTCAGACCAGGCAAAGAACCAATCACAATACCGCCGATAATTCCTATAAATATGGCAATCATACTATTGAATGTAAACACATTAGTAAGAATCGTGGAGATAGAAACATCCATATTTACACCCCATTAAAACAAAATCCCCTTTGGAAGAGGCACACGTAATTGTAATACAAAAAGCAAATAGACTACACTTAAGAGACTGGCAAGGGATATTAAAATCGTTAAGTAATTTTTAACTCCTAAATACATCATAAATAGTGCCCCAAAAATAGCTGTCGAAACAAAAAAACCAAGGTATTGAACTCCAAATACGTAGATAACACAAAAGATTAAAGTCAGATAGGGTCGACCAGCTTTTCTAAAATCGATTTTTACTTCATTAGAAGTTTCAATTTTCTTAGAACGAAAAGTAGTCCACAGTAAAATGAGACTAAAGATAAAAATGAAACTTAACATCACTTTAGGAAATGTATCTGCACCACTTGGGAAACCTTCTGCGATCACATAAAGGCTAATACTCATTACAAGCAAAAAAAGTACAATTATTCGATCCACGGTACGTTGACTCATAGCTTATCATCCTATTCAACAATTTAATGGGTTAGTCCGAATCCTAAAATCCTTTTGAGGATTTCAGGATTCGAGGATACCCTTTAGTCTTGATAAATCTTAAATCAGATATTTATCAGTTGAATAATTCTTAGATTCCCTTGGGTATTACCATCCCATGAGATTCTTAACGAGTTGTTCATTGGTTTTTAGGAATTTTGCATAATCGGCACCAGTCTTGACATCCAAAGCCAGGCCCATTTCTTTTGCTTTTGCCTGATGTGCCGGGTCATTTATAGTCTTTTTCAGTGTATCGGTGATTTTAGCAATCTCATCCGCTGGTGTTCCTGCTGGGGCTGCAATACCACGTCCGGCGAAAGCAATAGCATCAATGCCTTGTTCCTTAAAGGTTTTAACGCCAGGAAGGAATTCAGATTCCTTATCGTTTAAGATTCCTAAAACCCGAATTTTCCCTTCTTTTTGCAGGCTGAGTACTTCACTGACATTAGCTCCAACAACATCAACATGCTTGCCAAGGAGTTGGGTTAAGCTGTCTGCTGTTCCGGTATTTTGAATTACACTAAATTTAGCACCTGTAGCTTTTTCAACCTGCATGCGTCCGAGATCGTCATCGCCACCAACCCCATGACAGGCAATCGTTACTTTGCTAGGATTTGCTTTTGCATAATCCAGCAGATCTTGCAAGGTCTTAAACTGACTATCCGCATTGACAATCCAAACTCCGGCGTCTGTAACATGGTTCATAATCGGAATAAAGCTTTCCAAATTCTCTGTCCTTTTCAGTTTGGGATCGAGATAACCAGAAAACATGTTTGGTACATTTATATAGCCGATAGTATATCCATCCGGTTTAGCATTAGCCAGTTGACCCCAGCCAGTCCAGCCACCGCCGCCAGTCACGTTTTGCACTGTCACAGGTTGTCCCAGTTGTTTTTCTAATCCAGCAGCTAATAACCTTGCTGTTGTGTCGGTTCCACCAGGTCCATAAGCCACGATCAAAGTTACAGCCCGATTGGGATAATCACTTGCTGCTTTCTGGGTACCTTTGTCCTGCGGCTTGGCAGTATCAGTAGTTCCACAAGCAGTTGTAAACAGGGTAACTGATGTAATTAATGCACCAATAGCAAATAGACGAATACCTTTGCCAATTTTCATTTTTAAAAGACCTCCTTAATTATTCTAATTAGGAATTCCAATATGAAAAGCTAGCTATGTTGGCAACGAATTTTTTTACTTTTTACTCTTTTTCACTCCTTCTTAAATATTGATTAAGCCTTACCTCCCTCTTAAAATAATTTAATATCTTCTACCACTTACCCAAAACCCTTGCCATCCGGTTGAAGCCCTCTTCCACTTCTATATATGGCCTCAATAAGGAAATGCGGACAAAACCCTCTCCTGCCGGTCCAAAGGCTGTTCCGGGAAATACCATCACATTAGCCTGATCCAAAAGACGTACGCTAAAATCAAAACTACTTAAACCGTACTTTGAGATTTGAGGGAAAATATAAAAAGTGCCCATAGGCTTCACATACGGTATTCCGATTTCATCCAGACGCTGCATAGCTAAATTGCGTCGTTCTTCATAGATCTTAACCGTCTCCGCTACCGCTCCTTGATTATCGTTAAGAGCCGCCAAACCAGCTGCTTGGCTAACCGCTGGCGCGCAAATTGTTAAACTGTAGTGCACTTCCAGCATAGGCTGTACAAGCTCGGCTGGACCTGCTAAATAACCTAAACGCCAGCCTGTCATAGAGTATGTTTTGGAAAAACCATTGATCACAATTGTTCTTTCCTTCATCCCCGGCAAGGCGGCAATACTGGTCCATGGTACCCGTTCAAATAATAATCCGGAATACAATTCATCGGAAATAACAATTAAATCATGCTTTATAGCAAAGTCGGCAATTTCAGTCAGTTCTTCTATCCCCATTAAAGTACCTGTAGGATTATTCGGATTGATTAAAAGCAGGATCTTACTTCTTGGTGTAACTATTTTCTCCAATTCTCTTACCGTAACTGACCAATTGTCCTCTGCAAATGTAGGGACCGGAGCCAATCGACCGCCTGCCAGGGCGATGGAAAAATCATAAGGAGTGTACCGCGGTTCTGGAACCAGGATCTCATCTCCGGGATTCACTAAAGTAAGAATTGTGGTGACAATGGCCTCTTGGGCACCCGTCGTAACCATAATTTCCTGGGCCGGATCATAAGCTACTTTATCGAAATCGGCTAGATATTTAGCGATAGCTTTCCGCAATGGCAAAATACCAGCCCAAGGGGAATAGTGTGTAGCACCGTTCACAAGAGCATCCTGGGCAGCTTTAATAATATACTGAGGAGTTTCCAGATCCGGGTCCCCCCGTCCCAAGTTAACTGTGTCTTTGTAATTGGCAGCAATCTCCATCATTTTAGCCCGTTCGGAGACACCTTCCAGACGTACCCTTTCTGCTAAAAAACGTTGTAAGGATTTACTCACTGCTTTACCACCTTTCGGGGAAATCCCGTTTTGTAATGGTTACTTCGGTATCCTTAAGCTTAATTAAAAATTCCGCAAACAAATCAATCATTCGTGAATATATTTTTTCTCCTTTTTCTGCGCTAGCCAAAAAAGGATTGCCCATAACTCCAGCCTCTGAGTACTCCCATTGATCAAAAGCGACATGAATCGGGTATCCTTTGTACTTCATATTAAACCCGGAACCACTGTCTTTCTCACACCCCTCAGGCAACCAATCTGGTGAAAAAGGAAGCCCTTTAACCATGCGCTCAGTGCGCACTAATTCTGGACAAAACAGCATAGCACCAGAAGTTTCTACCTCCCCACAATGCCAACCAGGTAATTCGTCGGGTCCGTCGATCAGATCCTGGCAACGATCCGCAAACATTTCCGTGTCCCCGGCATAAGCAACAGCCAATGCTCCAGTTTCATAGCGCAGCGCACGGATAACATAATCCAGTGTAGGCATGTTAGCAGTGTGTCCAGTAACAAATACTATCTTCTTAAATCCATGATAGATTAGGCTGCGTCCGATATCATACATCACATGGTAAAACGTTGATGCGCTTAAAGTAAGAGTTCCGGGCTCATTCGGCCGCATATGGAAAGGACTGTAGCCATACGGCATCAAAGGAGCTACTGGTACTTGGGCCTTCTTGGAAGCCTCCATAGCCACATAATACCCGGCATAACTGTCAATACCGCACGGAAGATGAGGGCCATGCTGTTCCGTACTCCCGACAGGAACCACTACCACATCGGTCTTACTAAGCATCTCTTTGACATCCGGCCAAGCCATATCAAATATTCTTAGTTTCTGTGCTTCATAGTCTTTGTCCATCGTGTTCATTAATAATTCCTCCTTGTAAGATAGATATA
>DOPS01000186.1:0-10332 GCA_003512645.1 Desulfosporosinus sp. | reverse complement strand
TTGCTAATCCGCCTATTTCATTTTAGTATAGTAAAAGCATATAACCTTGAGTTAGCTCTAGGTCAAGCATAATTTCATATTTATAAAGGTGAATAAAATGAGTTATTCCATTGGAGAGTTCTCTGCCATTTCAAATTTAAGCATTCACACATTGCGTTACTATGAAAAAGAGCAGCTTATCATCGTCGAACATGATGCTACTGGCAGGCGTCGTTATACAGAAGCAGATGTTAATTGGATTCTCTTTATTAAGAGACTGAAAGAAACCGGTATGTCCATTAAGCACATTAAGCAATATGCAGCGTTACGGTATGAAGGCGACTCCACTCTGCATGAACGATTGGGCATACTGGAAAAACACCGTCTTTTCGTCCTTGCAGAAAAGAAAAAATGGGAGTCCAATCTAAAAAACCTAGACGAAAAAATTAAGATCTACAAAGAAAAAATTACTGAGTTGTAGCCGTGATAATCATTTCTGGCAAGGCAAGTGACAGTTATATCCCATCAGCGTTTTCGCTTGCCCAACCGACAAAAAAAAGCCACCTTTTTTGCAGGTGGGTTCAATCTCAGAGGTACATATGGATTTGAACGCAGTTCTACAGCTTTCTGGATGTCCTTCTCCACATGGCTTCCTTTGAGGTAGAGCTTTGCCATGGCATACTGCGCGAGAGCATTTCCATTATCCGCAGCTTTACCAAGCCACTGCAATGCCTTTTCTACATTTTCATGTTCACTGTCCGTTTCAAGATAAATCTTGCCGAGCATATACTGGGCGTTGACATTTCCGAGCTTCGCTGCTTTTTCAAAGTATGTGATGGCAGCAGCAATATCCTTCTCGGTACCTGTTCCGGTATAGAGCATCTGACCGAGACGGTACTGGAGCTTGTCGTCCTTGCTTTGGGCTTCCAATACTAAAAAGCCGGTGAACGCTTTTTGGAAGTGCTCATCGGCTTTCTCCATATTCTTCTCGGCACCGATACCATCCCGGTACATTTTGGCAAGCTCATAGGAAGCATAGGGATTTTTCTGTCTTGCAGATTTTTTATATAAATCAAAGGCGGTTTCATAGCTCTGCTCTACGCCGTAACCATGATAGTAGAGTCCGGCAAGGGAATATTGCGCATACTTGTGATTTTTGGCAACCGCCATGTGGAACCAATCCACTACCCGCAATAAAAAAGTTGCCGACGAGGATGTCATTGCCCAGGGAGCGGTTGCCCTCCGTTTCTAACAGCTTGTCTTCTTCATTGCAGACAAGGGAAACATAGGACGCTAAATCTACCGCCTGAATGTTCCCTCCAACCGCTTTCTGCATGGAGGCAAGATCATTGCCGATCTCCGCAACATAAGGAGTCTCATGCGGCTCAACCATTAAGACTTTTATTTTTTGATCATACTGTCGTATTAGAGCAAATAGAAGCATTTTTAGTCTTATTCACTACCTCAACTTTCGCAGCTCCAATCGGTACTCAAGATCGCTAACCATTCATTTTTCTTAGTTCGATGACGGACAAACACGATGACCATGGGTATCCCAGGTGACATCTGAGTACGGATGGAACGAAGAACTCCTTTGTTTTTCCCTTGTGCCGGTGTTGCAACACTATAAAGCTCTTTAAGCGATAACTTCCTGCTGTTCACTAAATAACGCTGATTTGTAGCTTTAACCATACCGATGACATCCAAGCCACACTGAGTAATCTCCCGAATCAGGGGAGCGAAGGTAAACCAGCTATCCATTAAAACATAAGAAGCTGCCATTCCGGATGCCAAAGCCTGATCAAGCATCAGTGGAACTAACTCTGTGGATCGTCGTAACGCTTCGGTACGCCGTTTATAACCCGATGTACGTTTATCAATCCTGTCTGAAATCCCGTTAATCTGGGATTTTGTTGAACTAAGCAAGGAGAAATCGACGGGGATGAACGTATGTCCATCCGACCACCCTAACGTGAGCATGCGAAATCCATGATAGTAACAGCCTTTAGCGTGATCCCAACACCTCGCGAGGAGTTCAACGGCCTTACTCCTGTTTCGCTCATACATGAAATCATCAACAATAAATACAGTCACTCGATGACTAGAAGTTAATGAACAGACCTTTTTAACCATTTCCGAACTTAAAGCGGTAAGGAATCTACGCCAAGCATATCCTGAATGGTTTAAGAAACGATAAACGGCGCCTTGCCAGGGAACAACTCACCTCTCTCAGTTTCAAGAAGGCGAAACCAGTTTTTGTGGTGGAAAATCAAAACAAAAATTACTTGGAAGAGATAGGAACAACTAAAACCGAATTTCTTCTTAAAACCTGAGTTTCTTAGATGTTTCAGAACTTTTAATTCCTTAAATGCCGGTTGAATCTCTTTTGGTAGTTGATTTTTCTGTTCCTTTTGCGCTATCATTATCAAGTAGAAGACACCTCTTTTTCTATTTGGTAGTGGGTTCTGGACAAATTCACTATACCAAAGAAATGGGGTGTTTTCTATGTCAATGAGCATATTGGTGGAGTACTTTTTCCTTTAACGCCTAGGTTCTAAGCAAACTTTCGCTCTGCGAAAGTTGAGTACCAATTATATTTAGCCCCTCTCCAACAATAATCTCACATTAGTTATATGCGTTCGTAAATATTATGGCAGCCCCGGCACTCCACATGCCCTAAGGATACAAAAAAGATGCCGCTGAGGCTGATACTCCCTTGGCGACAAGTATATCGTATTTTCTTGTGTTCTAAAGGCATCGAATTCGATGCCTTTAAATAACCTATTCATTTAGTTTCCCTTTTCGATCCTTATCAGTTGTCCTGCCGCTAGCTCAGGTTCGAACAAGGTAAATGCAATATATTTATATATACCCCTCAAATCGATAACCGCTTGTTTCGTAGAAACTACTTTGTATTTCACATCCCATAATCTTTACGGATATCTGCGAAAGTTTCCGATACGGACTTGGTATTTCCCTGTAGGAAATCCTCATATCCTTTTACTTACTCAGCATTTAGTTCCTTTTCGGTTAGGTCGGCAACACTCATGAGTTTTGCGGCAGGAAGCTTTCCTGGAGTTGAATTGCCTAAAGGTACTCTATTTGAAAATTTGGCTGTTTTAAGATTTACTAAGCTAGCTTAGTAAATCTTAAAAGCGGCAATTTTAATCATTTCCTCGGACACGGTCTCCACGACGTCCTTCCATCGATTGACCGGCTCCTTCTTGAGTTCCGCTTGCACCGTCTCCGCTAAACGGGTTTGACTGTCAAGGCAGCATTGTTTAACCTGTCGGACCGCTCCGCTACCTGATCGGCATAGTGATTTTGTTCCAATATTTCTGCCGCAATCTTTTGGCCGAGTTTATCATGCAGGCTGTGCTCCAGGCTCTTCTGCATGATATTAGCGGGCGGTATCTTTGCCTTTATCGTACAATTGGATTTTCCCCTCCAGCCAGGCAAGAAACTGCGGCGTACTCATGGCGTTCAGTTCCACCCTGCACTCCTGCAGCCATTTCTCCCACACGGGATCAACATAGCTCGCCACGCCCTTTTTGCGACCTGATTTCACTACCTTTTCGATTTCCAGCCCCATGGCGACGGCTTCTTCAGGATCTAACCCAAGATTGATGATTTTCACTTTTCGACCGGGTCTGGCTCCGGTTTCATTTTGCAGGGTGTCATAGATGGTCGTGCCATAGGCGTCCGCGTCATGAATGCAGAAAAAGGTGATCTCTTCCCCGGAATTTTCCCCGATCGCGTCCAGTAAATCCTTGACCGCCCGGCTGGCATAGCCTTTACTGGTGAGTAAGGCCATATCATATTTCTCGGGGATTTTCTTTTCTTTGAGCACATTGAAGAAGCCTTCTTTTTCAATGTACAGGACTTTATTGAACGTCCAGGCGAGCTTATGATAATTTTCCACCGCTATCGTGCCGATGGAAATATCTTCGCCGCAATGGGGATGATACAGCGTCCCCCGCTCATCCCGGTACATCAGCGGGATGTCGCCGTGTTCCGCTTCATAACTGCCGATCAGGTCCCTGCAGAAATAGGTGTAATCCTATGGAATAATCCGCAGCCGAAAATACTCAGCTCATTTTTGCTGTGGTAGACATTGATCTCGCCGGTAGCCGGGGATTTGTTGAGCAGTACCGTTATATGGGGCGCATCGGCAATGTCGGCGTACACTTCAAGGACAAACGGTAGTTCCGCCTCGTGTTCCCCTTTGATTGTCCTGACCTTAAAAGTGCCGGTTGATTTACAATAGCCGCTCCAGCCGCCCAGCTCGCCGATACGCCCCAGCCTCTCCGGATTAACATTTTTCACCAAGGCTCTGAGTTCAGCCAAAAACGCTTCCGTTTCTTCAAAACTTAAGTTATCGGCGGGCGTTTTGAGATATTTTTGGGCTATTTTCCCTGCTTTTCCACCGGTGCAGCCGTCAAATTGGGCGATCAGTTCCCTAACCGATCCGCTGAATGATTGAAATAATTCAAAGAAGTTCTCGCTGGTATACCAATAGGGCGAGGTCTTCCCCCGGTAGGTTTCACCTCTGGCATATTCTATCGCCATGTGCGCCCAGGCTAAAATGATAGGCATTTCGCCTAGAGTAAAGCTGATTTTTGTCCCCGCTTCGTGATAATCACTTAAGCTTTCCGGTAGGGCTAAGCCGTTGTTTTGGAAATTAATCTTATAATTTTTGCCTCTGGTGGAAACATATAGCTCACCGCCCGACGCGACCACCGCCCCGACCACCACGCGCAGTCCGTTCCCCAGCGCCCCTCTGGTGGGCAGTCTCAGATATTTGGAGGACCTTAGCGGCCTGCTGATGGAAAACATCTCCGGATCCAGGCCGGGCCCGCGATCCTTGACATAGAAAAAACCGCCCTCATAACCGATTTCACAGCCGCCGCATGTATCCAGCGCATTGTCCGCTAATTCCTTGCAAACCAGCATCGACAGTTTACTTTTGGGCAATGTATCCATATTTCTGAATAACTTCCAGTCTTCACGTTCAAAAAACATCGCTGAATTCATTCCTCCTGCAAGAATAAGGCATTGTAAACAATATAGACTATGATATGCTTATACACCCGCAAGGGGGAACGCCCCATTCTTTTCCGGTGGCCATAATTTCAGAAAAAACAAAAGCCCAGGACGGGTAGAACCCCGTCTTAGGCTTATTGGATGCCTTCCGTAGAAAACATTTATTGCAGGATATGCGTATTGTTTTTGGGTCTCTCCATTGCCATCGGCGCTGCGCCTGTCCATCTCACAGAAATTCTACGATGTCATCTATATTTTAACTCTTTTTTAGGGAGCAAAAAATGCACTTTTTCAGCCCGTTTTTTGCACATTTTTTGTGTAAAAACCACTACATATAGTGGTTGGCCTACCTTATTTGCCCTTCAAACCACTATTCGTCATCATTATTATACACTCCACATGCATCGTCCACGGAAACATATCCACCGGTTGCACACTATCTACCCTATATCCCCCCTGAGTCAGCACACCCAGATCCCGAGCTAGAGTCCCTGGATCACAAGACACATAGATGATACGTTGGGGCTTTAGCTCTAGTAAGCGTTGCACAACTTCAGGATGCAGCCCTGCGCGCGGGGGGTCTAAGACCACCACATCTGGATGTTCTTCTATCTTCATTATCCGTTGTTCAACTTTTCCCTTCAGGAATTCGACGTGACCTATTGCGTGATTATTAACGGCATTTTGAATCGCGTTTTCAACGGCATATGGATTTTCTTCAATACCCGTTACTTTCTTAGCCTGTGCTGCTAAAGCTAAGGTTAGGGTTCCTATCCCTGAATAAAGATCCCAGACAATTTCTTCTCCGGTCAGAGCGGCCAAACTTAAAACGAGTTTGTAGAGGACATCGGTTTGCTGTGAATTGACTTGCAAAAAAGATAAGGGGGACACCTCAAAGGTCAGATCGAGAATAGTTTGGCTAAAATCTTCGTCACCCCAGATCAGGACTAAACTCCCTTCTTCGTCGGTCCCCCAAACGGAACGTAGTCCTTGCTCGAAAAGAGTCTCAAAGAATTCCGGATTTTCTTCTGCAGAAAGGATTTTCGTTAGGGTTCCTTCTAATAATAGGAGTCCTTCGTTCTTCGTGTTTTCACGGAAGGTCAAGGTATGTATTTCTGGATAACTACCGGCTAAGAATTCTCCCGTCAATCGTATCCAACGATTCATGCGTTCACTTAGGAGGAGGCAATCTTGAAAGTCGACAAGAGCTTGGGATTTTTCCTTGTAGTATCCCAATTGTCCGTCGGATTTACGGTGTAGACGTACCTTGTTTCGATAGCGCCAAGGTTGTTCCATTCCGATCGTGGGTTTGACCTCCACGTTGATTTTTCCGATTCGCTTGAGTGCATCCGCAACCCAGCGTTGCTTCCATAAAAGGGTCTCTTCGTAGGTTGTATGCTGAAGCTGGCATCCTCCGCACTGTTCAAAGACAGTGCAAGGCGGATCGAGACGCAGGGGGGAACGCTTAGTAACCCTCTGAAGATGGGCGCGCTGCCACTTCTTCTTAGCTTCATATACTGCTATTTCCCCAATTTCTCCAGGCAACAGTCCCGGCACGAAGGTTGCAATACCGTTTTGATACCCTATCCCTGAGCCATCTGTGATGAGACGCAAACACTCAATTTCGGACGTCTCACCCAAAAGATTGTGATTCAATTTATTGTTCATGATATCTCCTTCTTATGTTCACTGCCCTGAATCCAGCCATTAATAGCGCTGAATCCACAGGGCAACTGCCATTAAAATATTCCAAGTCCCATGGGCTACTATAGCCGGCCAAATACTGGAAGAACGCTCGTATAACCAAGTGAGCACGACTCCACCAATAAATAAGGGTATGAAGCGCACCATTTCTAAATGCAATGTGGCAAAGAAGATTCCTGCGAGCAAAATTCCTTTACCTTTTCCAAAGGCCTGACGAAGCGGTGGATACATTAGGCCACGAAAAAGCATCTCTTCCTTAATCGGAGCAATAACTCCTCCTAAGATCGTGAGAAGTGCAAATTCCCATGAATAGTTTGCCCCTTTTATTGCCACGGTAAAACTCTGAGGAGCCGGTGTTCCTAGTAATTTTGTCAATAGGTTTCCTAAGAGACCGATGCCCACAAATAATAATACTCCTACAATAAATCCCAAGACCAGGAATTTTTTTTGAGGTTTAACAAACCCTAGGTCTGTAAACGGCCGACGGATAATCTTCAGAAATAGTCCAATTACGATTAAGTAGACAAAGGCATCTCCTAAGCCAACCCCGATAAAGTTAAGTACCCCGCGAACAGAATCTAATTCCTTAGGAGTCTCCAACCATCCGAGGGGAAATTCAATTAACGTCACAATCGACACTACCAGCAACCCTTGCCATATATTCCAAACTGGTTGACGCGGCGGTATCCTTAGGTCGATTTTTTTGCCCATTGTAATCATCTCCTCTATCTTCCAAACTGTCTATCGTCTATTAAGTATATCTTCTTATCCCTTATCAATTCTAACGGTAAGCTAAAGCATTGTCCAATATTAATAAAAAGATGGGTCAAAAAGTCCAGAAAAGCCAATGCCCAAAAGAAAAAGGTAGGTGAATTATTTGCTAATTCGCCTACCTTGTTTACCTGTAATTTTTCCCATACGTAACTTATCCCATACGAACTTATCCCACGAAGATTCAATGTCAACTATAGTTGAACAAGTTTACTGACAACAAGGATCAAGTTTATATCAAATAATTAACGTTCCACTATAAGCGCGATACCCTGACCTCCACCGATACACAACGTAGCTAAGCCACGGTGCGCTTTGCTACGCTTCATTTCATGAAGTAATGAAACAAGAATTCGGGTTCCTGAAGCACCTACCGGATGCCCCAAAGCAATCGCTCCTCCGTTGATATTCGTTTTTTCCATATCAAGTTCTAAGTCTCTAGCCACTTTCAAGGTTTGTGAAGCAAATGCTTCGTTGGCTTCCACGAGATCAATATCTTCGATACTTAAGCCAGCTTTTTCTAAGGCTTTTCGGGTTGCAGGGATAGGACCTGTGCCCATAATCAGGGGATCCACGCCCGCGGAGGCCCAGGAGGTAATTGTTGCCAAAGGAGTCAAGCCAAGTTGCTCTGCTTTCTCCTTGGCCATGACGACTAGAGCAGCTGCCCCGTCATTAATCCCCGAAGCATTGGCAGCCGTTACAGTTCCATCCTTTTTAAATGCGGACCGTAGTTTTGCGACGCCATCATAGGTTGCTCCAAAACGAGGAAATTCGTCTTGGAAGACTACGACCGGATCCCCTTTACGTTGAGGAATGGACACGGGTACGATTTCCTCAGAAAACTTACCAGCTTTAATAGCAGCCTCAGCACGATTTTGGCTAACCACTGAGTAATTATCTTGATCCTCACGAGAAATCCCGAACTGCTCAGCAATATTTTCTGCCGTTATACCCATGTGAACGTTGTTAAATGCATCAGTCAATCCATCTTGAATCATAGAATCGACCATGGTATCATTGCCCATCCTATATCCTGTACGGGCCTTGGGAAGTAAATAGGGAGCTAAGGACATGCTCTCCATTCCACCTGCAACCACAATATCTGCATCTCCCACCATAATACTCTGAGCGGCACAAACAATCGATTTAAGTCCGGATCCACATACTTTATTTAGCGTCCAAGAAGGCACTTCCTGGGGAATCCCTGCTTTTATGGCCGCTTGACGAGCNNGCTCTTTGGATTGCTTCCTTTAGAACAAGTGCTCCTAACTCCGCAGCAGATATTTGCCCTAATGCACCACAAAAAGAACCTACCGGAGTACGCACTGCGCTGACGATAACAACCTCTCTCATTATATTTTTATCTCCTTTCTATTTAGCTAATTCTTAGGCTGTAGCAATTTCTTTTTATCCAGTTTCAAGACCCCCTCTTGTTGTCAAGCGGGGGCTCGTAAACGTTAATACCTTCATACTACCATAACAAACATAACAAACATAACAAACATAACAAACATAACAAACATAACAAGCAAATACTTTTCTTTTGCTTGTTATATAGCAAAGCACAAAATGTACTTCGTACTTCACAATTCTAAATTCATAGAATGTGAAGCTCTATCACCGTATTAATCTTTAAGAATATGACTACTGATTACAATGCGTTGAATCTCACTGGTTCCTTCGTAAATCTCCGTAATTTTCGCGTCCCGCATCATGCGCTCCACGGGATATTCACGGGTATATCCATATCCGCCATGGAGCTGTACTGCCATGGTAGTTACTGCCATCGCTGTCTCGGAAGCGAATAGCTTCGCCATTGCGGATGCCTTGCCAACGGGTCTATGTTCAGATGCCAGGTAAGCAGATTGATAGACGAGCAGTCGTGCAGCCTCAATTTGGGTAGCCATATCCGCCAACTTAAATTGTGTATTCTGAAAAGCAGAGATGGGTTTGCCAAACTGCTCTCTTGCTTTGGTATACTTTAGGGCCTGTTCATAGGCGCCTTGAGCAATCCCTAAGGCTTGAGAGGCTATGCCGATTCTGCCATAATCAAGGGTCTGCATCGCGATTTTAAACCCCTGTCCCTCTGCTCCAAGTAAATTTTCAGCGGGAACCCGAACATCTTCGAACACTAATTCATAGGTGGCTGAGGAACGAATCCCCATCTTTTTCTCTTTTTTACCAAAGCTGAAGCCAGGCATTCCTTTTTCAAGGATAAAGGCGGCAATTCCTTTATTTCCTTTGCTCTTATCCATCTGAGCTGTAACGACATATACATCTGCATAATTGGCATTAGTTATAAAGATTTTACTACCATTCAAAACGTAGTCATTGCCATCTCGAACCGCCGTTGTTCGTGTCCCTGAAGCATCTGAACCTGCCATGGGCTCGGTCAAACCGAACGCTCCGAGTTTTGCGCCAGTAGCTAGCGGAGTCAAGTATTTCAGCTTTTGCTCTTCAGTTCCAAACATTGCGATCGGATTGGCACATAAGCTTGCGTGGGCAGAAATTGTGACCCCGACAGAGGCATCGACCCGAGATAGTTCTTCGACTGTGATAGCATAAGAGATGTAGTCAGCCCCGACCCCACCATACTCTTCTGGGAAAGTAACCCCAGCTAAGCCGAGTTCTCCACATTTTTTCCATATCTCGACTGAAAATTCTTCCGTCTCATCCCGTTCTTCTGCACCTGGTGCGCACTCCTTCTCTGCAAAATCACGCACCATTTTCCGCATCATGATATGATCTTGGGTTAAATCAAAGATCATTCCAATCCATCCTCTCGTTTGCCAATCCTTTTCTTCGGATTCACATTTTATCCAATCGTAAGACTCC
>DOPS01000172.1:5495-7692 GCA_003512645.1 Desulfosporosinus sp. | reverse complement strand
GCACGCAAGGCTACTGCCATTCCGTCGCCCGTTGCAACGCTGGGATTCGTGGTATAGCGATAAACTTGCCCCAAACCCCCGGTGGCCAGAACCACGGCGTTGGCTAAATGCCCTTCAAGCTCTCCTGTTTCCTCGTCAAGAACTAGGGCTCCGACTATATCCCCTTTATTATTCTCTAATAGATCCACCACAAAACGTCCTTCTAAGGCGGTAAGGTTAGGGCTGTCTTTTGCTTTAGCAACTAGAGCACGCTCGATTTCCCAGCCTGTAGCATCTCCCAAGGCATGCAGTATTCTGCGCTGGCTATGTGCGCCTTCACGCGTTAGGGCAAGTTCCCCATTCTGGCGGTCAAATTGAGCACCCATACCCATAAGTTCTTCAACACAAGTAGGACCCTCTTCGACCAAAACCCTGACTGTCGACGGATCACAGAGCCCCGCGCCAGCTAGTAAGGTGTCCTCGAAGTGCAAGGTAGGAGAGTCTGCTTTATCAATAGCTACGGCAATCCCCCCTTGGGCGTGCTCAGTATTACTTTCTTCAATCGTTTTCTTGGTAAGGACAGTAACTTGTAAATGCTTACTCGCTTTGATTGCTGTATAAAGTCCAGCAATCCCACTTCCCAAAACAAGCACGTCCGAGTCAAAGACCTTTACCCCTGATTTGGACCATGGGAATAAATACCGTCTCAATCTGCCCATCCCCTACTCTTTTGCTGCTTATAAGGCCAGCATTCTGTCCAGTGCCTGCTTGGCTCTGACTCGTATCTCCTCTTTCACCGTAACACGGGGAGAGAGGGTTTGAAGTGCATCTCGAACTTGAGCTAAGGTTGTCATTTTCATATTTGGACAAACCAAGCGTTCTGAAGCAAGATAGAATTCTTTATCTGGGCAAACCTGATGGAGTCGATGTAAAATTCCGGACTCTGTTCCCACAATAAATTCTTGGTTCTCTGAGTTCTGAGCGTAGGAGATTAAACCTGCTGTAGAACCAATATAATCGGCTTCTTGACATATTTCTTCTCGGCATTCCGGATGCACGATTACCTTGGCTGAGGGATGCGCTTTTCTGGCTTTAAGGATGTCTTCTTTCGTCAAGCGATCATGCGTTTTACAGTACCCAGGCCAGAACTCAATTGGACGCTCAAGGATATTTGCAGCGTAACGGCCAAGATTTTCGTCCGGAATAAATAGGATATCTTTTCCCTCTAAAGATTGTAATACTTTCACGGCGTTCGATGAGGTGCAGCAGATGTCGCTCTCTGCTTTAACTTCTGCAGATGTATTAACGTAACAGACCACCTGAACTCCGGGAACCCTCTTTTTATAAGCCCGTAAACCCTCGGCATCAACCATGTCCGCCATAGGACAACCCGCCTTCATCTCGGGCAATAAAACTACTTTATCGGGTGATAGAATAGCGGCACTTTCTGCCATAAAATGGACACCGCAAAATACAATAACTTCCGCATCTGTCATGGCCGCCTTTTGACTTAACTGCAAGGAATCTCCTACGAAATCGGCAATATCCTGGACCTCTGGTCTTTGATAATAGTGGGCCAAAATAACTGCTTTACGGTCTCTTTTGAGAATTTCAATCTCCTTAGCTAATGTCTGAAATAACCCTTCGTTAATGGTATGTTTCATAATTTTTCGCCCTCTCTTGATCACAGACTATAGTTCCGGGTACAAAGTCAACTCATCTAACGTTTTAGGATTTTTGCCCATGTATTTCTTGTGAAGAAATCTTTGTCTCACGGTTTTCCCCATCGACAAAGACTACTTTAGGCTGGTATAGATGTGCTTCTTCATCGGTTAATACTGCGTAAGAAATTATAATGACTTGATCTCCGACTTGTACTTGTCGGGCAGCTGCACCATTTAGACAAATCACTCCTGAATTTCTTGCTCCGGAAATCACGTACGTTTCAAATCTTGCCCCGTTGTTATTGTTTACTACTTGAACTTTCTCATTCTCCAAAAGATCTGATGCTTCCATTAATGCGCTATCAATCGTAATACTTCCTACATATTGAAGATTTGCTTCAGTAATAGTGGCTTTATGAATCTTAGATTTCATCATTGTTCTAAACAATCGTTTCAACCTCCACTACTTTATTATCGATTAATCTCGTTGTCCCAAATTTAACCGCTAACGCAATAAGCACTGGGCCCTTAATCTCCGTTACTTCAGATAAATC
>DOPS01000172.1:2365-5440 GCA_003512645.1 Desulfosporosinus sp. | reverse complement strand
ACGGTCTAAGGTCTTTAATAACACATTACGGGAACTCATAGCCAAACCATCTTCTTCACGAACAATCGGGACAGGACAAATCTCAATTGGGAAATTCAGATCACTGACCATTCGTTTGATGATTAGATATTGCTGATAATCCTTCTGGCCAAAAAAGGCCATGTCGGGTTCGACAATATGAAATAGCTTACTGACTACCGTTGTTACTCCACGAAAATGGCCGGGACGGGTTGCACCACATAGCACCTTATCCAATTCACCCACCTCAACATACGTGACCATGGGGCGGGGATACATTTCTTCAACTGTGGGATGGAATAGGGCATCAACCCCTGCGTCTCGAATTAATCGGACATCCCTCTCTAAATCCCTAGGGTAACGCGACAAGTCTTCATTAGGGCCAAATTGCAAGGGATTGACAAAAATGCTCGCAACCACGAAGGTATTGGTTTGTTTGGCATGCTCAATCAAGGTTAAATGTCCCTTGTGCAAATAACCCATGGTTGGAACGAGGGCTATTTTACGCCCCAGTTTTTTTTCAGAGGCTATCCAATCACGCAATTCTGGAATAGACGAAGTTCTCCTCATTACTTATTCCGCCTTTCTAGTTGTCATTCAGTTGCACCGATTTTCGAAGCAACGACTTCAACAACTCAAATTCCTCTAATGGGTAGGTTATCCCTTGCAGAGCCTTCTTGCTTTCTCCTAACTCTAAAGCCTTAGAGCCTAAGCTTTGGTAAATCTCCACTAGTCTAGGTGACAAGTGATTTAAGTGGCCTTGTATTACTTGAACATCTCCCCGCGCAATCGGCCCAGTCAACGCCTGAGGCAATCCAACCTGCTCTAAATTGAAAAGCGTCCCTCTCATCAGTGGCAGCAAAGAGGCTAGAGCTTCTTCCCCTTGGATTCCTGCTTCTGCGAAAAGCTCAACTGCTAACGAGGCAAGTACCACCAAATAGTTTGAGGCCACGACTGCACCCGCATGATAAAGTGTCTTTTGGTCTGGCAAGATTCTATGGGGGATTCCTCCTAAATCCTTGACGATCCCCTCACCAAGTTCCTCATTGTCCCCCTCGATCCCGAAGTGAGTTCCTGAAATAATTGCCAAGGCATTTTCGACACTGGCAAAGGCCTGCAGTGGATGTAGCGACAAACAACTGACAGGTAAGCTCTCTTCTACTCGTAAAATGTTTGACGGTAGTGAGCCAGAACAGTGAATCCATGATTGTCCTGATTTTATCAGAGCCCTAACACTGAGAGTTTCTGCAATCGAGCGAATTACACCATCCTGCGTGGTAATGAACAAACTTTCAACCGCAGGGACAAGCTCCTCCAAGGAAAGATGATCTTTATTAAGATAACTTCGAAACCGCTGATATGAACGATCACTGCGGGTATGAACTCCGATACATTCATGCCCAACCTCTTCGAGCCGCACTGCTAAGGCTGTTCCTACGATTCCTGCTCCAATAATTCCAAATTTCATCTCGCCCCTCCTCTTAAGCTCTAGATTAACGTTCCGCCTAGCCGACTTGTCCATTAAGAAAATTGGCGAGCATCCGCTTGGTTTCACTCTTCCTGACTAGTAAAAAAAACGCCTTCACGAACGTGAAGGTACTTCTTCTTTACCCTCCGTCTCGGTCAAATTAGATCCAAGCGGTTTTATAGATATATAGTTGTTCATTAAATTTCAATTATGATATGTGCTAATTCTAACCAGACAGTACGACTCCTTAGATATCGCCTACTATACATTAGTTCGCACATTTTGTTCAAAGTACCTGTTTTAGATGTGGCTGATACTCATTGAATGTACTAATTTTCAGGTGCCAAAGGGTACACTTTCCCTTCTCCGGATACTTCAGAAATCAATCTTCCTGAGGGCAAGACGAGGTTTGGTGCAATCTCTCGTAAGGGGGCAAGCACAAATTCTCGCTCTTCCAAGAGTGGGTGTGGCAATCTTAATTCTTCAGTCTCACTGACTATATTATCATAAAAAAGCAGATCAATGTCAATGGTCCTTGATCCCCAATGAACTTTTCGTTCTCGTCCCAGTTGAAGTTCAATCCCCTGACAATAATGAAGAAGCTGGAGTGGTTCAAGGGTTGTTTCAATTTCCAGAACTTGATTCCAATACAGAGGCTGATCCATAACACCCCATGGTTCTGTTTCATAGATGCGGGAAATTACCCTAATCGTAATCATTGGACCTGCCAAGGCCGAAATCGCCGCTCTAAGATAATAGGCTCGATCTCCCAGATTACTACCTAAGCCTAAAAATACCTTCATGTTTGTCCACCGGCTTCACGCCAAATCTCCACGGAAACATCTCTAAAAATCCCTGGAATCGGAGCTTGTGGTTTATGCACTTCAACCCGTACAGAGAGGCACGAAAACTGCCCTAAAACGCGGCCAGCAATTTCCTCGGCCAAACGTTCGATTAAAAGAAATCTACTCTCTGTAACACAAGCTTTGATAACCTGATATACCTCCCCATAATGGATCGTATCCTCAACTTGGTCTGAAGAGCCAACTTTGCTCATATCAAGAAAAAGGTCCATGTCAATCAAAAACTTCTGTCCCAACACTTGCTCCTCAGGCAATGCCCCGTGGTAAGCATAAAAATCTAAGCCCCGCAAATGAATTGCGTCACGCCCCCTCATAATATACTCCTCTCTGCCCTCTCACTATAGCATCTGCCATTTGCACTGCTCTGACATTGGCTTGAACATCATGGACACGGATGATATCCACCCCCGAAACGACACCAAGAACACTGGTCGCCAGAGTACCTTCTACTCTCTCGTCGACGGTTAGGTTTAAGGTCTTGCCAATCATAGATTTGCGAGAGGTTCCTAGTAAAACTGGATGTCCGAGGGTTTTGAACTCGGCCAATCGAGCCATAACCTCAAGATTCTGCTCTGTGGTTTTACCAAAGCCAATTCCCGGATCGACAATAATTTGATCTCCTGATAATCCTTGTGCTTCAGCAAGTTCAATGCTATGTCTTAAAAAGTTCATCATGTCACCCATAAGATGATGATAGGTTGTTCCTACTTGATTATGCATCACAAT
>DOPS01000172.1:0-2294 GCA_003512645.1 Desulfosporosinus sp. | reverse complement strand
GGACTCACTTCCTCATGCCCGGGACGTGTCGACTCCGCGCCGATATCTAAAATATCCACGCCTTCTTTAATCATACGTTCCGCTTGCTCAATGGCATTTTCAAGATTAAAGTATCTGCCTCCATCAGAGAACGAATCCGGGGTTACATTTAGGATTCCCATGACCAATGTGCGCTCCCCGAGCTTCAGTTCCAAGCCTCGGCAATTCAAGCTGCGGATCTTCGAAATTTCGAGAGTTTTTAGTAACAGCATTAAATCATGACCAATTTTTTTAAGCCCAAAAGGTTGGGCCAATATCTTTGGCACCAGTTTCTCCAGTTGCCGAGTTGTACCCAGCAACATGACATCAGTGGCCTCCACATTATTCGTAATAACCTCACGGTGTACAGCTGCATCCCCTCCCACCGAGAGCATTTCCTGTTTAAGAATATGTGCTACACGTAAAGGAACCTGCTCTAATTTTATGGCTCTACCTACTGCTTTCCCCGCCATATGAGCTATTCCCCCAGGATCAGAACCAATTTGTGTTAGGGCCATTTTTGCTTCTAACACATTATTGAGGGTAACCCACCGTAAGCCATATGTTTGCATTTGTATGTCCTCCCCTAATACACGATCAGTTTCATCTCAGGTTTAAACTTATGACAATGTGTCTGCATGGCACAATGACGACAATCTCTGGAACAATCATCCGCTATCGCCAAAGCTTCTCCCAAAAGGGTCAGATTGCCGTCATGATGTCTGCGATGTTCACGAATTCCTGTTAGAATCACTGGTATATCCTCTGAGCTAAAATTGCTCTCTTCAAGTAAGGGGAGAGCCAGCCGTGCGCTTACCTCTGCATGATCTTCACCCGTTTGGTACTCAACCCAACGGCCAATATCATGGAGCAGCGCAGCAGCGTAAACCCCCTCTTTCGAGAGGGTAAGTTCCCCTCTTTCCAGAAGATACGCATAAGCGATCCGAGCAACGCTTAATCCATGATCAAAGCCGTGCTTACAATAAGGACGTCCCTTTTCCAAATCTTCGATCTTTTCCATGTAGCTCAAGTAATCCGCATTTTCTAAGATTTGGTTAACGCGGGCCATTGAATGCAAAATCTTGTCACTCCCTACACTTCATCAACCTACTCAATGAGAGCATCCCATGGTTTTGCTTGTTGAAATGAATACGCCCCCTTGAAGGATGGTATACATATTGTTTTCCTCGCGATGCTTACCGTCAAACCATTCTGTTTGAGGGTTACAGCTTCAAGTTTTGAAAAATAGTCCAAAAGCGTTTCTTGATCCCCAATCGCGGTCAATTCATAAGGAATCCCCTCAGAACGGTTAATCGGTACTTGGTTAACCAAGATCGTCGAACTACCACTCAGGACGATAGCCGTCGAGGCAACGACCCGCTGATCGTTAATACTGATTGCCTCAGCACCAGCCAACTTTAAGGTGTTAATCATCCGAGAAATGTCATCTGTCCTGAGCGGAAACAGAACCTTTTTATTCCGGTCATCAATACTTATCTGTATCCCGGGCCCCTCTACCGCTTGAGTCCCAGCGTGCATCTGTAATTGCTTCAAATGCACAAGAAGTTGAGGATCCGTTCCTACTTGTTGCCGAGCTAAGTCTAATCTCTCTGATAATTCGCGATGGGTTTTCTGAAGTTGAGCATTTTGCTCTTGAGAATTTGACAGCACAGCTTTCATCTGAATCATACGTTGCGCACTAATCTGCTCAGCAGCGGATACATTCTTTTGAGTCTGAACCTGAAGAGATATTAAAAAACCTAAGGCGATTGCCACCATGGTGACAGGCAAGGCTAAGTTTCTTTTCCAACGCTTCATTAAGATCCCTCCTTAAGAGGTTCAGCATACTGATAATCTCTAAGTTTTCCTGCCGGAATTGTGACGTCATTTATTACCTCTAGTTTACGGGTAATTCCATATAACTCTTGAAACTCACCCAGTCTATCCCAACCATAAAACTTAAGAGCTGCCGATAAATTGTATGAATCACCAATCGCACCAATCACATAAGGAGGCATTTGACGGGTCCCATTGATCTGGATAAAAGCCCCTCCGCAAAACACTTCCGTAAATGTCGTTACACGTTGACCATTGATTGCAATAGCTTCTGCCCCACCATTCCATAGAGCGTTTAAAATCTCTCGAATGTATTGTTCATGAATAAGATAGATATTAGGATCTTCATCTCCGGTGGCAACGCGTGTTGAATCATCGAGAGTAATCCTTATTCCTTGACCAGTAAGTGCCACTAACCCTGCATTCATTCTAGCTTCTTG
>DOPS01000294.1:0-10734 GCA_003512645.1 Desulfosporosinus sp. | reverse complement strand
GAGTAATCGCCCCTACTCTATTGGGCATTGTAGCTATCGTGATTACGGGTAAAAATCCGGAAAATGTTCCTGCTGTCTTAAGTTTCGATGAAGATGGGGGGCAGATCCTAAAGGTCCTTTGTCTGAAGGAAAGAGAAATATCAGAGACGATCAGCTATATTAGGAACAATATCGGGAGGGGAAAGGACACAGCGGCCATCGGGATTGGCTCTGCCGGTGAACATTTATTGCCGATTGCTTCTGTGTTCACTACCTATCCCGAGGGTAATCCCCTCTTTAACTGTGCCCGGGGCGGAATGGGAGATGTTTTTGGCTCAAAAGGCTTAAAGGCAGTGGCAGTCACGACAAAAGCTAACTTTACCAGCAAGGTAGTGAATGTCACTGAAATGGAAAGAGCCTCTAAAAGGTTGGCAAGAATCATTATCGATCATCCGGTATGTGGGGGAGCTCTACCTGCTTATGGTTCAATCACTTTAATGAAAATGATGAAGAGTAACAAGTTAAATCTTGAGTCGATTAAAGAGATTCCCCAGAGTAAGATCATAGCAGAGAACCAGAGGGTTAATCTGACTAAAGAGGGTAGCCCCAGAATCAACCGCACTTGTGCCCCGTTATGTGTTGTGGGCTGTCTAAACCGTCATGCCCGAGGCAATGAAACCCTGTTGGCATCCCCAGCTGAGAGTGAGGTTTCGGCAGCTCTGGAGGACTTTGGTATAGAAGACGCTGCATTTGCCTCGAGGTTTAATAGAATAGCCTTTGAACAAGGGATTGATTCAGTCGAGTTTCTATTTTGTTGCGCGCTATATTACAAAATCAAGGATATGAAGGCAGACAAAGTTACATTATTAGCGGCTCTCAATGAAGTTAAAGAGCTAACCGATCTGGGCAGAATTCTGGCTTCCAGGACGGAAGGATTATATCGTCTTTATCAAGACCATACCAAGTTATTGCCTATGGTCACCCGGCCCTCCATTGCTGAGGAGCATAACTTTGATATAAACCTAAGTTTCAAAGTTACAGGGTGTGAGGATTTAGAGGACAAACAATATTTATATGCCAATATGCTGACCTTAGGCAACCTGGGCATTTGTCTTTTTACCTCGTTTGCGATTATAGAAAGTCGTGAGGCCATGGACCTGCTTGCGGTCTTGTTTCAGGCTAAAACAGGACGTAAGCTTGAGGCGAACGATCTAATCAGGTATTCTGTTAATTGCCTTAAGGTTGAGGAGGACTACGAAAAACAAGCCAAGCTGCTAAGTCTGCAAAAAGAAATACCGGAGTTCGTTAAGGTGCTCCATAGGTATTTTGGCAAAGGCGTGGACGAATGAAGGATAAGCTATCCGTTGCAATTTTACCAATGGCTCTCGGCGCTTTTTCTGCAGCCTTGGACAACAATGTCTTAAATATCTGTCTGCCCCTATTAGCCAAGGAATTTGAAACAGATCTGGGTACGGTCCAATTTGTGTCATCTTCTTATGTATTCGCTATTTGCAGTTTATTGTTGTTTTTTGCCTATCTCTCGGCATCCATTGGCAGAAAATACGTTTTTAGTATTGGTGTTACTTTGTTTTCGCTGGGGAGCTTGGCCGTAGCCTTTTCTCCTAATATTTTTATGCTTATTCTCTTTAGGATAATTCAGGGGATGGGTGCTGCTATGTTCATGGCCAACGGTATGGCCTTGATAAATTCCCACTTCAGTAACGAGGTGAAAGGAAGAGCGTTTGGGATTATCTTTACTGCCACATCTGTTGCCAGTATTATCGGTCCGGTCGTAGGAGGAGTTATTGCCACAATGTGGGGTTGGCGTGCAATTTTTTTCTTAATAACCCCGATGGGTGCATTAGCCGGGGTGTTGGCTCTCAAACTATTAGACAAAGAAGATCAAAAACCAATAACATCCTTTGATTTAATAGGGTCAGTTTTGAGTATTCTCGATGTATTCGCCTTTTTTAGCTGTTTTTATCTTGTGAAGAGCAGGTATCCATTGCTCGCTCTTGTTGCTTTAGCAGGGGCTGTTGCTCTCTGCTATTTTTTCAGAAACAGTCAAAGAGAAAATCCGAATCCTGTCTTAAACCCAAATATCTGGGGACAAGAAAACTTTCGCCAGGCAAATATGCAGTCTGGATTGATCTTCGCCATTATGATGGCAGTTTCAGTCGTTTTACCCTTTTATTTCATGATGTTTTTGGGTACTCCTCCGCCTACTCAGGTATGGTTCTGGCTACTATGGCTCTTTCGATCGTAGCTGTTTCATATTATAGCGGATTTTTAGCGGATAAATTAGGAACTCAAAAAATCACATCAATGGGTATAATGTTAATGCTGATTGGCATGATGACACTGCTTATAGGGGTCTATGTTAAATTGAATTGGATACTAATTATGGGTAATCTGATCCTGGGCGCAGGAGTGGGTATTTTTAACCCGGCCAATAATAAAATGATTATGCAAAGTGTACCTAATGAATTTGCGGCTATGGCAGCAAGCATCAATGTTCTTTCGCGCAATGCCGGAATTGCAATTGGGATTGCTTTATCAGGAATAGGATATAGTGCTCTTATAAGTTTTCATTTACCACCGGATATGGCGGCTGCAAGTGTATTAGGATTGTTTCTAATTTTGAATATATTTGTAAGAAAAATAAAAGTCCAATAATATTCATTGAGTTTATTCTTGCTACCTATTTGGAATTCATACTACTTAATGTTAAAATTAAATTAGGAGGTGGAGCGAAAAATGAGCGAAGAAAGCAAAATGTATCAATGTCAAACTCAAAACTGTGGATATATTTTTAACTCAGAAAAGGGCTGTAAAAAAAGTAAAATACCGAAGGATGTTCCTTTTGAGGAGTTGCCGGATACTTGGAGATGTCCTTTGTGTGGAGTTGGTAAAAAAATGTTCAAACCCGTGTAGGAATATCCTTATTTTACCAACTACTAAAATTGGTGGATAAAGGTAATAATATAAAAGCTCCTGCCATGCAGGAGCTTAATTACTCAAGAAATATTAGATTGAGTGGTAATGACTTACGTTAAATTGAAAATCGTTAAGGTCTGAAGTTTTTTGTATTCTTGCTCAAGGACATCTGTCAGTGAGATGTCTAAGGCGTTGGACAGAGCGGCCATATAAAAGAGTTGCTTACCTAATTCTGCTTCAATGATGTCTCGGCAATTATCGCAAACGTTTCCTTCAAGCTGACTGTCCAATAGTTCTTTTAAATCAGCAAGGCTTGCATCAGCAGGCAAGGATTTCTTATGGGCATTTATGGCATGGCAACCACAGCTTGTCACGGATTTGACAACAGCTCGGTTAACACGCGCGGAGGTTTCTTGCCCTTTTGACATGATATCGAGAATGCTTTGATGTCGGATCAACAGAGATTTTACTGTGCTTTGGAATTGGTCAGTGAGTTGCTCCATAAGTGCTGTCCTCACTCCTTTCTGCCATCTCTATTATAACGAGACGGTTGGTCTGTTGTCAATTTTAAACAGAATTAAGGTTAAAAAAGGTAAATTGACAGCCTAAAGACTGTGTGATATAATTTTAAAATTTTGACCCGGGCAATGTTCCTTGCTATAATGGTAGATAAGGGGGTGGCTGAATGTTTAAAGTTGGTGACAAAGTAGTATATCCGATGCATGGTGCCGGGATTATTGAATCGATTGAAGAACGGGAAGTTCTAGGTGAAATACGCCAATACTATGTCATGCATTTACCAGTGGGGAACATGAAATTATTCATTCCTCTGAGCAATGTGGAAAATCTTGGTTTGCGGCAAGTGATTTCTCCTGCGATGGTTAAAGATGTGTTGGAGGTGCTAAGGACCAAGGATACAGCAGCAACCTTAGCGTGGAATCGTCGCTATCGTGCGAACTTAGAGAAGATAAAGAGCGGAAATATTTTTGAAGTTGCAAATGTCGTTCGTAGTCTTTCTCAAAGAGATCACGAAAAAGGCCTTTCTACTGGAGAAAAGAAGATGTACGAAAATGCTTGCCAAATCTTAATCAGTGAACTCGTTTTAACTGAGGGTTCTGAAGAGGCTGCGGTCAGGCAATGGCTTTCGACAGCCTTAGTTTAACATTTTCTTAGGTTGTTCTAGCCCTTCCCTTAAATTGATGAAATCTTGTTGAACTCCAGAATCGGCTTAATGCATCAGACAAAGAAGTTTAAGATTAGTGCCAAGTCAAGACCCGAACAAGGATATTCGAAGTTTGAGCATCGCCATGACTCGAACAAGGTATTCGAGATTAGAGCATCGCCATGACTCTAACAAGGATGTTTCGAGATTAGAACACCACCATGACTCGAACAAGGACGTTCGTGGTTAGAGCGCCACTATGACTCGAACAAGGACGTTCGAGATTAGAGCGCTACCATGACTCGAACAAGGACGTTCGAGATTAGAACACCGCCATGGATGGCAAGGTGTCGTGATGGCAAGTAACAGGTAGTTGTGGCCAATTAAAAGGGTTTTATACTCACTGTTTACTAATATTAATCCAGACAAAAGGATTAATTTACCTTAGGTTGAAAAATAATGAAGCACGGAGTATAATTGGAAAGACTTTTAGTCAGAATAAGTTATAAAGGAGGTGAAAAGATGATTCGCAATTTAATACGCGGGATCATCACCTTATTATTAGGGGCGGTTGGGTTTTATCTTAACTATGTTCTTATACGCCTGGATTTCTTACAAACACTTGGATGGAGTTTATCACCTGTTGGGACTTACGCAGTAATGACAATTATATTTGCTATCTTAGGTTTTTTAGTGGCTCCGGTAAGTATCCGTTCTTTTATAGCATTAATGCGTTGGATGGATTCTCGCTTAACTAGAGTCCCCACACATGATCTGATGAGCGCAGCCATCGGGGGGATTATTGGACTTATTATTGCAAGTTTATTCAGTAATTCTTTTGTTAGTATTACGTTCTTCGGACCACTGTTAGCAGTCCTTTTAAGCCTCTTCTTAGGTTATTTGGGTTTAACGATTGGAATGAAGCGTAAAGAGGATGTTTTAGGCTTTCTTAATTTTATTCCAAGATTTCGCGACAGAGGAGACAAGGCGGATAAAGCAGAAAAGAATAAGGAAGCAAAGGGTGGCCGTACACGAGAATCGGTGAATTATAAGATTCTTGATACCAGCGTAATTATTGATGGCCGAATCGCGGACATTGTCAAGACAGGCTTTATTGAGGGAATCTTACTTATTCCAAGTTTTGTGCTAGAAGAGCTTCGCCATATCGCGGATTCTTCGGATTTGCTTAAACGAAATCGTGGGCGTAGAGGGCTTGATATTCTCAATCAGATTTCGAAGGAAACGGTCATCAAAGTCCATATTCATGAGCAAGACTTTGATGATATAAATGAAGTCGATAGCAAACTGGTCCGGTTAGGGCAAGTCTTAGGTTCCCCTCTCCTAACGAATGACTATAACCTGAACAAAGTGGCTGAACTTCAAGGAGTTAAGGTTCTAAATATTAATGAGTTAGCCAATGCCCTTAAACCCATTGTTTTACCGGGTGAAGAAATGCAAGTCCAGGTTATGAAAGAAGGAAAAGAACCTGGTCAAGGTGTAGCCTATCTGGATGACGGAACCATGATCGTGGTGGATATGGGCCGACGTTATATGGGGCAAAGTGTGGTCGTTTTAGTGACAAGTGTTCTTCAAACGGCGGCTGGGCGGATGATTTTCGCTAAGCCTAAAAGCTCTTTAGAAAAAAAGCCGATGGGCCTTCGTCCAACGGATGAGGTGAATGCGATTGGCTAAGCTCGGGATTGTCATACCTGCAGCCGGTCAGGGCAAACGGATGGGGGCCGGGTGCAACAAGCAATTTATGAAATTGATGGGACAGCCGATTTTAGCTCATACGATAAGACTCTTTGAAGATTCGGGTCATGTATCGGAAATTGTCATTGTAGGGGCAGAAGGTGATATTTCCGTTATTGAAGAGCTAGTGCATCACCATTCGTTTAAGAAAATTAGAGCCATTTGTCAAGGTGGTGCACTACGCCAAGATTCGGTTCGTGCGGGGGTTCAAGCTCTTAGTCCTACTATTCAACGGATAGTGGTGCATGACGGGGCGCGGCCCCTTTTGACGTTACAAGCATTTCATAAATTTCTGAGCGAGACGGAAGAGTTCAGCGCTGCTATTATGGGGATTCCTGTTAAGGATACCGTAAAACAAATCGATTTATCGAGTAAAGTGCTGGAAACATTGCCACGTGATCGTTTATGCGCTGTGCAGACCCCACAAATCTTTGACCGTAAACTATTGGAAGAAGCACACCGGCAGGCATTATCTGCGGGTTACTATGGTACTGATGATGCATCTTTGCTAGAATGGATAGGATGTCCCGTGCAGGTGGTAGCGGGTTTGCAGGAAAATATTAAGCTGACAACGCCCGAGGATTTGTGGTTGGCTGAACGGATTTTATCGATGCGCGAGGCACGAGTCACGATGCCCGAACATAAGACAGACACGAAACATGAGAGATAAGGCGTCAGATACGTCAGATACGATGGTATGCATTGCACGAAGTACGGATCGCGAATCGTGGTCCATACTTCGTTCGTGCGATATTTGCTTTGGGTCTCGTACTTCGAACCTCGAACCTCGAACTTCGAGAAGGGGGTGTTAGGTATTAAAGTAGGAATCGGTTATGATGTACATGCTCTGGTAGAGGGGCGCCCTTTAATTCTTGGAGGGGTGGAAATTCCTTATGTAAAAGGTTTACTGGGACATTCGGATGCGGATGTTCTAATTCATGCGGTCATGGATTCCCTATTAGGGGCTTTGGCTTTAGGAGATATCGGCGGGCATTTTCCGGATCATGATTCCCGCTACCGAGGTATTTCGAGTCTCACTTTATTGGAGCATGTCATGGAACTCCTTGAAGCAAAGGGTTATCACGTCGGAAATATGGATAGTATCATCATGGCAGAGCAACCTAAACTTGCTCCGTTCATCTCAAAGATGCGCTATAACCTTTCGCGCGCTATGAACGTAGAGGAAGCTTGTATTTCTGTGAAAGCAACAACAACCGAACGGTTGGGGTTTGTGGGTAGAGAAGAAGGCATAGGTGCTCAAGCCATTGTAAGCTTAGAAAAGGTTGGAGGATGATTTATGGGAATTCGCGTTCGATTTGCACCTAGTCCAACAGGTCCACTACATATTGGTGGGGCAAGATCGGCTTTATTCAATTATTTATGGGCACGCAAAAATAAGGGGATTTTTATTGTTCGAAGTGAAGACACTGATTTAGAGCGTTCCAGCAGAGAGTCAGAGCATAACATTTTGGAAGCACTGCGTTGGTTAAATATCCAATGGGATGAGGGAATCGAGGTGGGGGGGGAACATGGCCCTTACCGCCAAACAGATCGTTTAGCACTTTACAAAGAGTATACAGAGAAGCTCATTGCCAGTGGGAATGCTTACTATTGTTACTGTTCGGAGGAGGAATTGGAACAAGAAAGGCAGGCTTTAATAGCTAAAGGGGAAACTCCGCGTTATCTAGGCAAGTGTCGACAATTAACCCCTGAACAGAAGGCAGCGCTGGAGCTTGAAGGTCGTAAGCCTGTTGTGCGATTCCGTGTGCCGGAAGGTCAAGCGATTCATATTTCTGATCAGGTTCGTGGGGATGTTGTTTTTGATAGTGATGGAATTGGGGATTACGTAATTGTTAAATCGGATGGGATACCTACCTATAATTTTGCAGTGGTGGTCGATGATCTTACCATGAAAATCACGCATGTTATTCGGGGAGAGGAACATCTATCGAATACACCACGCCAAGTTCTGATTTATCAAGCCTTGGGGTTGTCCGCCCCTGAATTTGCGCATATTTCTCTCATTCTTAATACGGAAGGTGGGAAAATGAGCAAACGCGACGGAGATACTGCCGTCATAGACTATCAGAAAAAAGGGTATCTACCGGAAGCGATTGTCAACTTTATTGCCCTTCTTGGTTGGGCTCCTTCTGGAGAAGAAGAGTTTTATACCTTGGCTGCGTTGACAGAAGCGTTTTCGCTAGACCGTGTTTCTAAGAGCCCTGCTGTGTTTGATCGACATAAGTTAAACTATATTAACTCTCATTACATTAAAAAGACTGCGCCAGAACGGTTGGCAGAGCTTGCGTTGCCTCATGTAGAGGAATTGGGTATTAGTCCTCTCGGAGAGCGGTCTGCAGAGCAACAACAGTGGCTTAACGATTTTATTAGGGCCATCTCTGAGAAAATATCCTATATGGCAGAAGCCAAGGAATTCGTACATTATTTCCATGGCGATGTACCACTTAGTGCGGAAGGGGAAGCCTTGGAGGTGTTAAGGGGCGAGCAGGTGTCCAGTGTCTTGGCCTTATTCAAGGATAAAATACTAGAGTTGGATGTACTTTCTGGAGCGAACGTCAAAACGCTTTTGAAGCAGATAACCAAAGAGTTAAAGCTTGGAGGCAAATTGGTATTTATGCCAGTGCGAGTGGCTTTGACCGGACAGATACACGGACCAGAACTTTATGATGTCATCCCATTGTTGGGGCGCGAGAACGTCTTAAAACGGATTGAAGTGACTAAGGCGCATTATTTGTCGAAGGTTCCTCTATCAAACAATTAGGTTTAGGTTGTTATTGATTGACAGCAATTAAAGACTACCCTATAATAGGTACAAAATTAGTTCTAAAATTATTAATTTAATGAGTCTTAGGCGATGATGAGAAAGAGTACAAAAAGGAATTGCGACAAGCGAGGATGGGGTAGTGGAAGCCATTTGCAAGGAATTTTTAGAAGTGCGTCTCGGAGTTGATTGGAAGAAGGGAAAGTATTCCGATCCGTCGTAACTGCGTTAAAGTTATAAGCTGGAACGACATGGTCGTTCAATCAGAGTGGGACCGCGGAACCTTTCGTCTCTGGACGAAGGGTTCCGCTTTTTGTATTCATTTTATGAGTATTTGAATAAACCAGCTCGTGATTCGATATTCGAACCACGAACCACGACTCTGCGGTTAGCCATCGGATATTGTGAAGGAAAAGGGTGTGGATAAGATGTTTCAGCAGATAAGGCGCGATATTCGAGTTATTTTTGAGCGTGATCCAGCAGCCAAAAGTATTTGGGAGGTTATATTCTGTTATCCAGGGTTTCATGCTGTCCTTATCCACCGAATGGCTCATTGGTTGTATCTGCGTAATCTGGTGCTCTTGCCGCGAATGATCTCTCAGCTCTCCCGCTTTCTGACTGGGATTGAAATCCATCCTGGTGCGAAGATCGGGCAAGGTCTCTTTATTGACCATGGCACGGGTGTGGTCATCGGCGAAACTGCGGAAGTAGGTGATAACGTTACCTTATACCAGGGAGTAACCTTAGGTGGAACCGGTAAAGAGAAGGGCAAGAGGCATCCGACCATTGGAAATAATGTGGTGATTGGGGCAGGGGCCAGAGTATTAGGTTCTTTCAAAGTTGGAGATAATGTAAAAATCGGAGCAGGTTCGGTGGTTAATAAACCTGTCCCAAGTGACACAACAGTCGTGGGGGTTCCGGGCCGGATTGTCCTGCACCATGGGGTCCCGATTAAAGACCCGGATTTAAGACATGATGACCTACCCGATCCAGTGAACGAGATGCTAAGGTGCTTGATGCAGCGTGTTGAATATTTAGAACAACGATTAAAGGAGGAGAGTCGATACAATGTCTTTGAAATTATACAACACAATGACCCGCCAAAAGGAACCATTCCAACCACGAGAGAGCAACAAAGTTGCAATGTATGTCTGCGGACCGACGACCTATAATTATTTTCATGCTGGGAATGGGCGGATGTTTGTCGTATTTGACATGATTAGGCGTTATTTTATCTATAAAGGCTATGACGTTCGTTATATACAGAACTTTACGGATGTGGATGATAAAATTATTCAACGAGGGAACGTCGAAGGAATGGAACCACTGGCTTTAGGCCAGAAATATATAGAAGAATATTTCAAGGATGCCAAGGCCCTAAATCTTCTTCCGGCTACAATACACCCCAAGGCTACAGAGCATATTCCAGAAATGATCGAGATTATTCAAGGGCTTATCGATACGGGGTTAGGGTACGAAGTGGAGGGAGATGTTTACTTTGCAGTAGATCATTTTCCGGACTACGGGAAACTATCTGGAAGAACCCTCGAAGATATGAAGGCCGGCGCAAGGGTTGAGGTGGATGAACGAAAACACCATCCGATGGACTTTGCACTTTGGAAAAAGGCCAAGCCTGGAGAACCGGCTTGGGAAAGTCCGTGGGGTAAAGGACGCCCAGGTTGGCACATTGAGTGCACCGCTATGTCCTTAAAATATCTGGGAGCAGACTTTGATATTCACGGTGGCGGGGAAGATCTAGCGTTCCCTCATCATGAAAACGAGATTGCCCAAACAGAAGGGTACCTGAAAGGTCAGACCTTCGCCCGTTATTGGATGCATAATGCCTTTCTTACCATTAATCAAGAAAAAATGTCAAAATCCTTAGGGAACTTTTTTACAGTCCGGGAGTTGCTCGAAAATTCTACGGGGGAAGTCATTCGCTTTTATTTACTGGGAACGCATTATCGCAGTCCCTTAGACTTTAGTGAGCAAAACTTAGTCATGGCCCAAAAAGGGTTGGAGCGGTTGCAAACCAGTGTTCGTTTGGCCCAAGAAGTCTTGGATCGTGAAGGCTCACCTATCAACAAGCAAACACAAGACGAATTATTGAAGGCGGCTAAGG
>DOPS01000011.1:0-11578 GCA_003512645.1 Desulfosporosinus sp. | reverse complement strand
GCCAGGGTTACAGGCTGGACCCGTTCCTCTGCGGTCATTCCGACGGCTCCCCCAGTGGATACCTGAATAATAAGATCGGTTTCGGTTTGAATATAGGAAATCGCCTCGGCAAACAGTGCTTTATCTTGCGATGGGTTCCCGAATTGATCGCGCATGTGCAAATGGACGATGGACGCTCCGGCATCGCGCACTTTTTTAGCTTCGTCGGCAATTTCGCGAGGGGAAAGAGGTAGGTATGGCGTTTGTTCGCGTGTGACTTCTGCGCCAACTAGGGCGACAGTGATAATCAGCTTTTCCATGGATTCCCTCCGATACACTGAACCTCAGTTTTATTTTACAAGTTCACTAGGAACGCAGAGGGGGATTATTGCGTTGTTTTTCCTTAGGGACCATACAAGTCCCGCTCGCCCGACAGACTAGGATGGGTTCTTCAAGGATCTCAGCCGCCGAACTGCTGCCGGGTAGCGGAGAGATCACCTTTTTAGCTTCAAAGCTCATTTTGCGCGATGTATTTCCATACTGCGTAATAACGCCGGTGGCTTCGATATAGTCCCCGGCAAAGACTGGGGCAAGAAACTCGATAGTGTCATAAGCCACAAAAAGACCTTCATCCCCATCAGTATAGATGAGTAATTCGGTGGCCACATCTCCAAAAAGCTTAAGCATATGCGCTCCGTCCACTAAGCCACCACCGTAGTGAGCATCCCCAGCGCCGATGCGTAAACGAATTTTGCCTTCGTACATCGATCTCACACTCCTTAGTTTACTCATTGAAACTATCACAAAAAGATAAATGAATATCCCGAACTCTTACCTTGCTTCATGCTTTTATTTTTGCTATTTAATCCTTGCTAGATCGAGCTAGTACCCGATCAAGAACAAAGCTCGCCACATCTTCTGCATACGTGCCAGGGCCGAAGCCTGCATCGTAACCTAATTCTTTGGCTAATTCATAGTTAATCCTTGGGCCTCCAGCAATCAAAAGAAAACGGTCCCTTAGTCCTTCTAATTCGAGGAGTTCGACCATCCGAGTAAGGTTGTGGAGGTGGAGGGATTTTTGCGTGACCACTTGAGAGATTAAGATTGCATCGGCGGAGACTTCGTGTGCTTTCGCTAGTAATTCTTCACAAGGAACTTGAGCTCCAAGATTGAAAGCATCTATTTCGTGATAACTCTCAAGTCCTTTATGGGAGTTATACCCTTTCATGTTCAGGATGGCATCGATCCCAACTGTATGGGCATCGCTTTCGATGCAGGCACCCACCACGACCAGCTTACGACCGAGCAGAGTGCGGATGCGGTTTTCGATTTCCGGCTTTTCCAGGCGTTCATGTGAGAGCTTAGGGATTTCAATGCTGGTGTAGTCCACACTGACCGGAGAACGTGCATATAGGACGAAGAAACTAAAGTCTTCCCCTAAATCATGCGCATGAACTACCTTAGGATCTTGAAAGCCGCTCTGCAAAGCAAAGCGTCGGGCGGCCTCCTGCGCTTCCTCTCCAAAAGGAACAGGTAAGGTAAAGGAAAGTTGTACGATGCCATCATCAAGAGTATCCCCATAAGGACGAACCTGTTTAAGATCAAGCGTAGGCATGAAAATCACCACCTTATTCGCTATTCGTAGTCCGATGTCCGAAGTTCGAAGTTCGAAGTTCGAAGTTCGAAGTTCGAAGTTCGATGTTCGATGTTCAATGTTCGTTGTCCATTGTTCATTGTTCGTGGTTCGTATCAGTATAACGTATTCGAACTACGAATTACGAACCAGAGCGACTTTCCTTAAGTAGATTAAGAAAAGGATTTAAGTAATTAGGACGTTTAGTAAAGACACCGTCAAGCCCTCGGCCGCCTGTTGGCTTTCGAGAAATCTCCGCAAACATACCCTGCTCCAGGGCCGAGAATAGACCCGTTTTTTGAATCTCTTCCAACATGTTAACCGCCTTCTGAAGGGTTATTTGAGCACGTTGTTGTACCAAGCCGTCCGTGACAAAGGTTATTTCTTCATGGAAATGCCCTATTGTCTTAAAAACCAGCTTTGCGGACTCCAGACTTAGAAAGCGGTCTTGCATGAGGGGAGTATGAATGGCTTCAGTAAGCATCCCCAGCAGATGTATGCTTTGACCGGTTAAGACAGAGGCCACATTGAAAAGAGTGTCCTGAACATGTCCGCGAAAGATGTTTCCGGTTATATATTTGGTGGGTGGCATGTATTTGATAGGGGACCGGGGGAATATCTCTCGAATCATCTGAGCCTGGGCAATTTCATAGAGGAAGGCATCCGGCACATCGGGGTTGATTTCCATGGCATGGCCTAGACCCTGTTGTTCTTCTGGAAGCCCAGACAGGAAGGCAAATTGTTCGTTAAGAAAGTTTGAAGCAAGGACGGTGTGCGCTGCTTCCATCGCATCAGCTGTGGTCAGATAATTGTCCTCGCCCGTGTTGATGATGATCCCAGCAAAGCCGTTAATTAAGCGAGAAAAATATTGATCGATAAAGGTGCGCTGCATGTTGATGTCGCGAAAGATGATGCCGTACATGGAGTCATTGAGCATTACATCAAGTCGTTCTAAAGCACCCATGGCTGCGATTTCCGGCATGCAGAGCCCAGAGCAATAGTTTGTAAGACGAATGTAGCGCCCCAGTTCTTGCCCGACTTCATCTAAGGCTTCACGCATAATTCGGAAATTTTCTTGGGTCGCAAACGTTCCCCCAAAGCCCTCGGTAGTCGGCCCATAGGGCACGTAATCGAGAAGGCTTTGGCCAGTAGAGCGAATCACAGCGATGATGTCGGCACCTTGCCGTGCGGCAACCCGCGCCTGTAAGACATCTTCGTAAATATTGCCCGTGGCGACAATGACGTAGAGATAAGGTTCTGGAACTACACTTAAGGTCGAAAAAGAGTGCTCACGTTTATGGCGTTGGCTGCGAATGTGCTCTATAGAAGGCCGAGCGAGGTCGAAGGTCTTTTTTGCGATTTGGTCCTCGGAGAAATCCGGGAGATTCTCGAAGGATATTTCATGGCGTGCCAATCGTTCAGCCAGGATCTGTGGTTCCGCTTTGAAGTGGAGGCAGGCTTTGGCGAAGATGCGAGCGACCCCTTCATCGAGGAGGAGATGCTCTTTTAAGTAGTCGACAACGTTATTTGGCAAGGGAATCCCCTCTTGGTCAACGCCATTAATACCCAGCAAGCGAAGAACTGTGCGTTCGATACTGACCGTACTGTGGGAAAGGATAAATGGGGTAATTTGCTCAACGATGTCCTGGGCCAGTGTTCTTGCCTTCCTAATTAGATCCGGATCCAGATTAAGTTTGTTTTGGACGTATGGGCGAGTCAAGCGGATCACCTCTTCCAGGGTAGTTTTGAGTGGCGAGTATTTAGTAAAAAGTGATTTAGAGAACGCTACAGACTTCTGTTAGGGCAACCAGACTTGTTGTTTTTGGATGTCCACCAGGGGAACGGTAGAATGAGGAAGCAAAGCTTCCGCGATCCGCTCAGTTGAGATTGGCGTGATAGGGTGCCAAGAGCTTAACGTGAGCATCGCAAGCTGGGGACGTTCCAGTAACTTCACTTCGATTCCTCGGGACTTTAAACCATTCCATACGTTAGGAGAAAGTAAAATATGAGCAGGAGTTCGAACTATAAACTGACGAGGTAAACGTCCCGCAGTACGGAGCGCTAAGTAAAAGGAGTCGGTAAGCGCACCTTTGACGTATACAGCTTCGACTTGGGGTGGAATGAGGGATTTCACGTCTTGGTTCCAGAGAAAACACGGTAAGGGAAACCAGGCGCCTTGTTCAAAAAAGGCGTTGTGATTTATAAAGACGTCTTGAGAAGTGCTGCCAATGGAGAAACCACTCCCGGGTGAAAAGGTAGGAAGTTGTAATAATTCTAGGATATTTAGCGAGCGTTCGGTCACTTCTTTTAAGGAGTTTCCTAAAGCGGCACCTGTACTTAGAATTACACTCATATCCTGATTCACGGCTCTCTCAATCTTCTCTCCCCCCTTCAACTTCTTTAACCTGTCAAGGGCGACCGCTTCTTTTGTGCGATCAGACCCCCATGATAACACAGAAATATGAGAGAGTCGGTTCAGTGCCCCATCCACATGAATCCGAGTTGCGCCATGCTGACGCAGGCGTGAAATCCCCTCTAGGAGTTCTGATAGAGCTGAGGGACCTGCCATACGAAAATCTCCGGGTTCGGTTATTTTGAGAATAAGCCAAGAGCCGAACTGAGGATGGTTTCCCCAAGCTTCAAGAATGTCATAGCCTTTCGGGGTGTCAGGAAGAAAGCGTTCTGCTGTAAGAATGATTTGCCCGAGATGCACTGTAATAGAAGGTTTAGGATGGCGGTAAATGGCATCGAATGTTTCACCATCATACCCAATGGAAGTTAGTCCAAGGCATTGACCAGGAAAAAGTCTATTGACGGCATTTAAGGCTGTTGTTTTGCCTGCATTCTTGGCAAGCCCCGCAAAGACTAGGGTGGTATAAGGGGAAAGTCTGGAGCGTAACTCAAGCAGCCAATCATCAGACTTAGGCATAGGTTCTCTCATAGAGTTCGCGCAGGCGAGGGTTTTCGCGCATGATCGCCAGAGCAATTTCGGCATGTCCTTCGGTATAGCCGTTTCCAACCAGCATGGTTACGTCCTTACCGATGCCCTCCGCACCTAAAGCTGCTGCTGTAAACGAGGTTGCCATACTAAAGAAATAGACAATGCCTTTATCCCTAGTCGCTAGAATGCTGCCGAGTTCAGTCCGGGGAATGTTGACCATATTTAAAGTAAGATCCGCTAATTTCCCCTCGGTAAGACCTTCGATTTCACGCAGCACCCATAGTGAGTCGCAGGCATCCCCTTGAAGGGCGATGAGCGGAAGACCAGATTCTTTCATCCGCTTCACACCTGCGCTAGACTGACTAATGCCGATCACCTTGCCGGTAACACCTGCCCGTTTACAGGCTTCGTGAAGGCATAAAAGTCCGGATTTTCCGCCCCCGCCGATCACCACGACCGTATCTCCAGGTTTGACGATTTTCGCAGTTTGGGCTGGAGCACCCGCCACATCAAGCACCGCCAAAGCCAGTTTTTGGGGCATGTCGTCTGGAAGCTTTACATAAATACCGCTTTCAAATAAGAGCGCTTCGCCTCGAATTTCTACTTGATCGACATCCTTATGTATGGCAAGGATTTCCTCAATGTGGAGGGGAGTCAAGGATAAGGAAACAAGAGTGGCAATTCGATCACCTACGTTCAAGGGACGATTCTGCAAAGCAGATCCGATGGCCTTAATTTTCCCAATCAACATTCCACCAGATCCGGTGACTGGATTGTGTTGTTTGCCACGCTCAGCAACCGTTTTCAAGATGATTTGAGCAATTTTCTCCGGAAGACCACCAGCTTCAGTTTTAATTTGGGTAAACGAGGCTGAGTCAATGTTTAACACTTCTACATCTATAAGGATCTCGTTATCATACAGGGCCGAGAAATCATTGTTGAGGGTTTCTGCGGGTTGCGGCAATACCCCTAGGGGTTTAAGGACTCGATGAGTTCCGTAAGGGCAACCTAATGACATAAAACTATCTCCTTTCAATCTTGAATATTCAATTACTAGACCTTACTTAACGTGGCGATGTCGACGGTCAAGATTTTCAGGTTCCAGAGAAAGCTTCTGATGACTTAAGAGTTTTAGAACCCCGACCTGAGGATCGTTTTCTCGGCAGTACTCACATTGACACTCTTCTTGCAAAAGATTAGGCTCATCGTAAACCGTAATCACCCCTTCGTAGTTGCGGAGAACGACTTTATTAGGTCCCATGGAAATCAGATATTGAGGACTGACTGGTATCTTGCCGCCGCCCCCGGGAGCATCGACGACATAGGTAGGAACAGCATAGCCGCTAGTATGTCCGCGCAGGTTTTCCACGATCTCAATGCCTTTCGATACTGACGTCCGGAAATGTTCAATGCCAGTCGAAAGATCGCATTGATAAATATAATAGGGGCGGACCCGGTTCTTGACCAGTAGATGCACCAATTTCTTCATGATATTTGGGCAATCATTGACTCCCCTGAGCAGAACGGATTGATTGCCCAGTGGGATTCCGGCATCTGCCAGACGCGCCAAGGCAGCCTGGGATTCAGGCGTGATTTCTTTGGGATGATTAAAATGGGTGTTAACCCAAATGGGATGATACTTACGCAGCATTTGGACGAGACTATCTGTAATGCGCATGGGAAGGACGACTGGAATACGGCTGCCAATCCGGATGATTTCGACATGAGGAATGGCACGTAAATTAGATAAGATGTAATCTAAACGATCATCCGAGAAGGTGAAGGGATCCCCACCCGAGATCAAGACATCACGGACCTGCGGGGTGGCTCGGATGTAATTGAGGGCCTGCTGAAAGTGTTCTAAAGGTAGGGCCTGATCGGTTTGGCCCGCCATACGCCGCCTAGTACAATGCCGGCAATACATAGAACATTGATCTGTTACGAGCAACAAAACACGATCCGGGTAGCGATGGGTTAAGCCTGGAACGGGAGAATCCGTATCTTCGTGAAGGGGGTCAAAGAGGTCATATTCCCCGACATGAAGTTCCAAGGCGGTGGGAATCGCTTGTTTGCGTATTGGACAATGGGGATCATCGGGGTTAATGAGCGAGGCGTAATATGGCGTGACAGCCATACGAAGAGTTTCTAGGCATTGGGTAATGCCCGTTTCTTCAGCTTCTGTCAATGGGATAACCTCTTTTAGTTCTTCAACGGTCGTAACTTGTTGGGAGATTTGCCAGTGCCAGTCATTCCATTGTTCATCAGGAACCTGAGACCATTTAGAGAGGTCTTGACGAGTGCGCATAAAGGGAACCTCCTCGGTGTTCATTTAATAGGATGTGCTCTGTGTAATCGTAGTGTGCAAACTTCATGCCAAGGGGAAAAACAGTCTTAAAGACCACGTTTTAGCATGAAGCTGGAATCTAAGCATAGCACAGAGGTCAATATTAGCCCAAAAATAGGCGAATAGATGCCAGTTTTTGGGCATAAATCATTAGGAAATTGATATTGTAAGTATATTCATAAAAGTTAGAATAGATATTAATAATTGAAGGGATTTACAATAATAGCCTAGAATTACTGAAATGAAAGGCTAAAAAGCTTGCAAATTAATAATTAGATGTGATTTATGCAGGAAAATATTAGGCTAATACTAGCTGAGGGGGATTATGCTTGCCTAATCATTCACAGACAGAGGTCGATACCTATTTAGAGTTGGTTTTAAACCATATCGCTGAAGCAGTTCAAGTGGTTAATTTTGAGGGAATAACCATCTATTACAATAAGTTGGCAGCAGAAATGGATGATTTTCAAGTTTCGGATGTCCTAGGTAAACATATTATGCAAGTCTATCCCTCACTAACCTTGGAAACGAGCAGCTTTATGACCGTCTTAAAAACGGGAAAACCATTACTTGACTTGCAGCAAACCATTGTAACCAGTACAGGCAAGATCGTAAACATTATCTGTTCCACGTTCCCCTTATATCGCAACGGAGTTTTAGTTGGAGCCTGCGATATATCTCAAGATATTACCAAAATTAAAGAATTATCCGATCGTGTGATCAATCTCCACTCAGAATTGTTGGATACGCGGATTCGAGAACGACAGAAAATAAAACTTGTGGCCCCAGAGGGTCTTGCCCGCTATACGTTTAACGATCTGATTGGTAGTCATGATTCGATGATCAAACTTAAGATATTGGGACAACGAATAGCAGTTAATTCGTCGTCAGTTTTAGTGGCCGGAGAAACAGGAACTGGTAAGGAATTGGTAGTTCAGTCAATTCACAATGCCTCTGCTCGGAAAAACGAGCCTTTTGTGGCTCAAAATTGCGCCGCCTTTCCGGTTACATTGCTAGAAAGCATCCTGTTCGGAACCGTAAAGGGTAGCTTTACTGGAGCAGAAGATCGTCCGGGTTTGTTCGAGTTAGCTCATGGTGGCACCTTGTTTTTAGATGAGATTAATTCCATGCCTATGGAACTCCAGAGTAAATTACTGAGAGTTCTACAAGATGGAACCTTACGGCGCATAGGGGACAACAAGGTCAGGCAAGTTGATACTCGGATTATTACTTGCATGAACATGAACCCTGAAGATGCCGTGCGGAATAAAGAACTCCGGATTGACCTTTATTATCGTCTAAATGTTGTATCCCTGACTGTTCCCCCGCTTAGGGAACGAAAGAGTGATATTCCCGCTTTAGCAAATTACTTTATAAGTATGTATAATCGAAAATTATGTTGCCGAGTAAGCGGAATAAGTGAGGAAGTAAAGCAAACCTTTTATAAGCATTTATGGCCAGGTAATGTCCGAGAATTACAGCATGCCATTGAACATGCTATGAACATTATTTCGGGTCAGATCATAGAATTAGAGCATCTGCCATCCCACTTGCGTCAAAAAAATGACCCTAAAATCAGTGGCGATAACCAAGTCATCCTCGGGGAGCACAGCTTGCCAGAAATATTGAACAATGTTGAAAAACGGTGTCTAAACCAAGCTATGGAACAATGCAAAAATAATATTTCTAAGACAGCCATACTATTGGGTATCCCTCGCCAAACTCTCCAGTACAAGTTAAAAATGTATGATCTGAGCTCTAATTATTCTATGCCCAAAAATCGGCAGGGAATAATGGGAGCGGAATAAGAGACCATATGATTTTTTAGGAGAAAGTCCTTGAAACTAGCGACTTTAAGAGCGACTCTCTAAAAAAAATCTCATAATGGCATGACGTTTGCATATAGTCATAATTGATGTTCATTTCTAGAAAGGAGCAACAGGGTAGTGCACACTGAACCACCTTGACGAACACGAAACGGGAGGCTAAATCAATGAGTAAGTTTTCCTTCGATGGACAACCGAATTTAAGGTTATTGACAAATAAGCAGATTGAAACAGATGACTTAGACATAGACCCATTACCTCCGCTACTGTTTGTCCACAAAGCCCCTTATCACTGTCCGAAGAAACTTGTGAGGCTATTATTACCTATGCCAAACACGGGTTACCGATGAACATTTTATCCATGGCCATGGCCGGTGGTACCGCGCCCGTAACTTTAGCAGGTACCTTGGTGACCCATAACGCGGAAGTCTTAAGCGGCATAGTGCTATCTCAATTAACCAATAAAGGAACCCCGAACGTGTACGGAAGCTCAACAACCATCATGGATTTGAGATCTGCTTCCGCGACGATCGGTTGCCCTGAATTAGGGATGCTAAGTGCTGATGTTTGCAAATTGGCTGGCTCAGTATTATAATATACCGAGCTACGTGGCCGGGACGTAGACAGATAGTAAAATGGGTGATCAACAAGCTGGACATGAGAAAACCCTGACTATGATGCTGCCCGCGTTAGCAGGCGCTAACATGATTTATGGCTTAGGCATGATTGAATTAGGAATGACTTTGGATTTTGCCCAGCTAGTTGTTGACAATGAAATCGCCAAAATGGTTAGAAAAGTGGTCGGAGGAATCTGTGTAACGGATGAAACCCTCGCAGTGGATGTGATCCGTAAGGTAGGCGCCGGAGGACACTTCCTAATGGAAGAGCATACATTTAAACACATGAAAACCGTCCAATCCCAAAGTCAACTGTTCGATCGAACCCCCCGTGAAAATTGGTCAGATAATGGCTCTAAAGATATAGTGACGCGGGCCAGAGAACAAGTTCGGTATATTTTAGAACATCATAAACCTGAACATCTTCCAGCGCCTGTAGCACAGCAACTTCGTGAAATCATTGAAGCGGCTGAACAAGAGTGGGAAATTCATAAACCGAAAACGCGCCAAAGAAGGCGTAACCTTTAAAATTTTGTAGAAGGTCTCTATTTAAATGGGGACCTTTAAGCAATTGTAATAATAAAAATTTTCGAATCAAGGCAGGATTTGTCTATAATCTCTAGAATGTAGTTTATTTATAAATGGGATGCTTTGGAAGAAGTGCCAAATTTTCGGCATCTAATAACTTCTATTGCAACATTAAAACGATTGATTGATTGAAGAATAAAAGAAATTGAAACATGTAAAAATGCCAGTAATAATTGCCATCATTATTAATAAGAGAGAGGAGATGAGTTATGGTAATTTTTGAAAATGTATCTAAAGAATATGAAGATGGCACAGTTGCAGTAAAGGACTTAAGTTTAACGATTTCACTTAAAAAACCGTGTAGATATCTGTCTATGCGGTTTTTTCTTTGATAATATGTCTCAAGAGAAACACTTCAATATGCCCGAGAAAAACACTTATAGCGCGAAGATTAAGGAGAAGTTTTCTTCGAGAGAAAACCGCTACCTCTAAGCCTATAGAATGAAAACCAGTCATTTATGACATTAGTCAAGTATGCTTTGGTGCATAATCAGCAGGAATACATAATACATTCGCTTGGGGGGTTACATTAAGATTGATTTTTCTTTATAATATAATAAAACAACTACGCAATAAAGGCGCGCTAAGAGAGAATCGATGCGCGCCTTCTGAATGAAGAAAAATGTCCATCATCAAGAGCATGGGCGTTTTGAAAACGAAAAATATAGTTTGGAGGTCGTGTTTGACTATGGAGACAAAGATGCCGATGGTACTTGATATCATTAGTGAAAATATTATTAAGCATGGCAATCCGCTGGCCTTAAAGGGTTCAGAGGTCGCGTCTTGGGCTAAAGAACTTGATTTGCCAGTTAAAGGGGAATTGCTATTCTATACCGGTGGGGAATATCAGTTGTTGCCCTTTATTGACTCTCTGGTTAAAACGATAACCCATCTTGATCAGGGCAGCAAGATGTTTTCCATGATGATGGGCGCCCGAAATATCCTCAATAAGACTGGGATTAACGCGGAGAAAATGTACGCATCGGTCCTTGCCAAGGACAAGGTGAGGTATAATTCCGTATGTTTGAAAGCTGCCAAGGTGCTCCAAGGACTGGGTTATGAGTTCTGTTACGCGGGAAATGAAGAACTGTATAGTGGTGCTTTACTCTATGAACTGGGTTATTTAGAGGATATGAAGACCTATGTCCAAAAAGTGGTTGAGGTCATTAGAAAGAGTGGTGCCAAAACCATTGTCTGCCTCTCTCCCCATGCGGCAGAAGTCTTTAAATTTGTTTATCCAAAAATGGTGGAAGGGTTTGACTTTGAAATCGTCACCTATGTGGATCTGATCTGGCAACGAAGAGATAAGCTTGCTAAGATCCAATCCACAGGGCCGGTCGTTATTCATGATTCCTGTCGTTTGGCTCGTGAGTTAGGAATTCATCAGGAATTACGAGATATTCTTGAAAGTGTTGGAGCAGACGTAAAAGAGGCGCCTCGCAATCGAGAATGGACCTCATGTTGTGGCGGACCCATAAAAATCCTCTTTCCAGAGTTATCCCATGTCATTGGAGCCCGCCGTGTAAATGAATTGAAAGAAAGCGGCGCTGAGCATATTTTGACATCGTGTCCCTATTGTTTATCAGCCTTAGAGGGCGGTAGAGCCAAGGGAGATTCGGCCATTATAGAAGATTTAATCGAATTCCTATA
>DOPS01000121.1:0-20132 GCA_003512645.1 Desulfosporosinus sp. | reverse complement strand
GGCATGGGAATTGTCTTCCGTTCTAGAGGTTCGCTGGGTGGTACCGATATTTTGGCAGTCTTGTTTGCCAGAACAACTCCCTTCAGTGTAGGTCAAATCTTATTGGGCATCGATGCCGCTATTTTTATTGGAGTCGCTATAATGTTTCGNNTACATGTTTATTGCAACCCGTGTCGTAGATCTTGTCCAAGAAGGCTTGAGCCATTCAAAATCGGTTATGGTGATCACGACCCATCCGCAAAAGATCGCTGAAGAAATCATGGCAAAGCTAGAGCGTGGAGTCACGCTTTTTCAAGCGACTGGAGCCTTCTCTGGGGAAGCTAAACAAGTTATTTATTGTGTGATCAACCGAACAGAATTATCTCAGATTAAAGAAATCATTAATAAGCAAGATCCTCAGGCATTCGTAGCCATTTCTGAGGTGCCAGAAGTTGTCGGGGAAGGTTTTTCATCATGGAAAGGACATTAGACCTAGATTGGAATGAGGGATTGGACAGTGAAACGAATCAAACGGAATTCAAATAAACGATGGAAGATCACCTTTTCACTCATAGTGGCTATCCTTATTATGTTCGCCGTGGGGCCTTTTGTATTTCGTATGGAGCGCTTAAAACAGGCGAAAAGTGATTACAACATGCGTAATGTTCAAGACGAATTACAGTGGATGGACAAATATGGTGGTCCATTAAATAAGTTAGCACTCATAATCGATACAAGGCTATGGTTAGAGCTTAACCTAGGAATCAAGGATGTCGAGCAAAGATTAGCAGCATATCAAGACGAAAAACATCAGTTATGGTTAGTGATATTCAATTTACAAGCAGAAAACCTTACCAAAGCCCAGAATTTATTAGAAACAATGAGTTCTTCTCCACGTAAACAGCTTGGAAAGGGAGTCCTAGCGCTTGCTAAAGGAGATGCCAAGCAGATTCGAGAAGTTTTAGCTAAGTCAGAAGCTGACTGGCAGTCCATGACTCGTCAAGAACAATGCCTAAGGCATTTAACCCTAGCTCAAGCGGCTTTGCTCCTGGAAGATAATCTGTCAGCCAAAGTGGAGCTCGAAGTTGCTCAGCAATTGGAACCCAACAACCCGGCCTGTTTGTCAGTGGCCTTTGACTTGGCAATAGCTCAAGGTCAAAGAGCAAAAGCCCTAGAACTAAGCCAATATATCGATAACCAAACCTGGAGACCACAGAATTCATTATACTTGACAAAAAGGGCTGTGCTGGCAATTCATGAAAATAATACGCTAGGCTTAGCAGATAGTCTAGCCTTATTAAAAGAACTTCCCCAAGGGGATGCCAGTATTAATTATCTGAATGGAATCAACGCTCTAAAGAAAGGGCAGTTGCAAGAGGGTAAGATCTTGCTTGAACTTGCCCTAAAAAGTGGGCTTGAGGGTCAGGTGCAGGTGGATGCCCAAAAAGCCTTAGAACAGCTTTCAGAGCGACAAAATGCCGATGGAGTATTACGCTCGTTATAGCCGAAATCAAAGAATTATGGCTGTCTTATGAGCTAGTGAGTTGGGGCGACGGGTTCTTCTTTCAAATTACTTTCAGGTGGCCAAGTGCTGCTTGCCTTGGCAAGTAATTCGCCCACTGGAATTAAGCTAAGACCTTTATTTTTTAGTTGTTGGATAATTACTGGTAAGGCTTGAACTGTATCAGGCGCCGAGTCAGAAGCATGAAATAAGATAATATCTCCGGCTTTAGCTCCACTCCCTGCTCGGCTGCCATTGAGTACATTATTAATCACAGCATTCGAGCCGGGTCGCTTCCAATCGAGAGAATCAACACTCCACTGGATGACACGATATCCTAACTGATTGGCCGTAGCAATAACCTTATTATTATAGGCACCGTTTGGAGTACGGATTAAGCGAATTTTCTGCTGAGTTATTCTTTCGAGGACTTGTTGTGACTTAATGATCTCATTTTCTAGTTCAGCCGTTCCTAAGGTGTCAAGATCGATATGCCGGTTTCCGTGTGAACCGATTTCATGGCCGTCCGCTACCATTCTCATCACCAGTGGTTGATGTTTATCTGCCCAAGGACTAGACAGAAAAAACGTAGCTTTGACACCTTCTTTTTTTAGAATATCCAATATGGGTTCTGCAGTCTTCTCTCCCCAACTGATATCAAAGGTGAGACCGATTGCTGGAGTGTTAACATTGACAGAATAAATAGGTTTCAATTTTCCAGAGAAAACTGACGTCACATTTTCTCGATACGAGACCATAACGAATAATAGGATTCCCCAGAGAGCAATATTACGCCAGGATGGACGTTTGAAAATTATAATCCGCATTGGGCACTCCTCCTTCGACTAAAAGATATTCATTCGTTAACAAGTTCATGAGGAGTAAAACAAAAAAACGCCTAAAAGGCGTTTAATATTTATTCGGGGTGTAACTCAATATAATTATCAAAGGAGTAGAACTACCGTTGGAAAAAGCGTTTGCCGAAAATTGAACCAATCAAATCTAATTTAAACAATAATTTAAGGAAAAAGTGTAAGACGATCAAGGTAACTGCGAAGAAAACAATGATACGAATTAGAAAAAAAGCAATCGCAAAGACAAACGTAAATACCTTACTCAGGACTAGGGCAGAAATATACAGACCTAAAATTAGAATAATGAATTTAAGAGCAACTATCCAATAATTAGAAGATTGAGTCGGACGATAAGTAGTCAAGGTCAAACACCCCCTTCATAATTCTAGATTATCATAATTCGACTTTTATGTCTAGGTTACAAGCTAGTCCGTCCTAAATTTCTAAAATAGTATATTTTACATGTATTCTAGGACCTGACCCGTAATTCGAGGATTCTGAAGCAGAAGCATTAATTCTTTTTAAGATATGCCCAATAAATCGACTCGTGCATATGATGGAGCAGACACGGAGGGGATAATATGCATGATAGGGAATTATTTGTTTGGCGGAATCTTATGGAGGATGGAACACAGTGTCTTGGGGAAGAACAGTATCTAAAAGCAGAAACATATTATATTCAGGGTCTTTTGAAGGCATATCAATTAAGCGTTCCCGAAATTGTTGCCTTTACATTAAGATTATTAGCAACAGTAAGAGTCCGTTTAGGTAATTTAGACTTTGCGGAAGAGGGTTTTAAGGAAGCGCTACGTATTTGTCAGGAAGTCGAGAATGCTAAAGGGATGGCTGAAGCCTGGGCGGGGCTAGCCAGTGTGTCGGTTAAAAAGGGAAAACTTCAGGAAGCAACCGAAGAATATCGCCAGGCGATCTCGATTTATCCGAGTTCCTCCCCACAGTTAAGGTTGGGCATGCTCTATGCTGATCTTGGCCAAGTTTATACTGCCCTCGAAGAATGGATCAGAGCTAAGCAAGCGTTTTCACAGGCCCAAGAACTTTGTCGTTTGTACGGTTTTCTTAAAGGGGTAGCAGAATTGGACCTTTTGTTAGGCGAGTTGTACTTTCGACAGGGGCAAATTAATGACGCCCTAGAAACCCTTAAGCACGCCTGTCAGCTATTTGCTAAGCTAGCTGATTTAGTCCCTTTATCAACAACACTTCAATACTTAGCCTTACTTTACTTTGAGCAGAACCAAATGCTCTTAGCTTTTGATTGTCAACAAAGGGCAGTGGCACTTTCTTTAAAGTTTGAAACAAGTGAGGTATTTAGTGAAAGTTGCTATTTCTTAAGTAAAATCGAGCAGTTCTTAGAGAATAATCAGGAAGCCAAATATTATCTGGAATTATCGATCCGGTTTTATCCTAAACAAGATATTGACCTTGCCTTAAGGTATCAGAATTTGGCTGGTCTGCTTTTCCTTACCCTGGATTTTACTAAGGCTGAATTATATTATCTCCAAGCTTTAAACCTCTTTGAATCCTTTGATGATGAGCTTAGAATTAGCGAAGTTCAGCAATCTTTAGCCATTCTCAAAGAAATTCAGGAGCGCAAGGAAGGTCCGCTGAAATTTCAAGACAAGTCAGATGAGGTCTTTCAAGTTCGTAGCGAATTTACATTAGAAGCATTAGTACACTTGGCAGAGTTTTATGAAAAACGCAGTAATTTTCGTGATGCCCTCAATTGCTATTGGAAGGCTCTCGAAAAGGGTCGCGAGGCTGAAGTAGCAACAGATTGGATTGAGTTAAGAGTTCAAAGGGTGTCTAAACGTTTGCGCAAGAAAAAGTAAATGCAAGATATTTCCTCAAATAATGGAAATCTAGCTTTATTAATCATTGTTGTTCAGTTAGAATGAAGTTATAGAATGTCTCTCTGAATAAAGGGAGGGATGGGGGGGATTATCATGCGGGAAGAAGATTCAATACTCCTCGAATGCTTGGAAGATGTATATCATACCTTTGAAAAGGCTTTAAAGAAGGCTCAACTGGTGCGTTCGATCCATGTTCAAAAATTTGAGCGAATGCTTGTTGAATTGCGCAGTGAGCGCAGGGTTTTTGAAGACATTTCTATCCCAGCCCGACTCATTGTAGAACAATTGTTGGAATCCCAATTTAAAGTTGGACAGGTTGCCTTGGAAGCTGAACGATTTAAACAAGGATTCACAGGGGTATCCTTTGTGAAGGTAGAGGAATTTGGAATAATCTGTGTAAAGCTAGGGGAACTAGAAATCTCCTGGCGAGATGGCAGCTATGTTTATTACTTTTATCCTGATAAAGTAGAACTAAGAGCAACCGATGAAAAGTCATCTATCAAGTTATTTTTTTCGATTGCGTTTAATCGACAAACTTTGGAGCGGTTTCCGGAAATACTAACCTCCCCTAATGTTGTGTATATACATCCCCAGCTTGAAAAATGGATACGGAAGGTGTAACGATGTCAAATCTTTCCCAAGGATTAGTGCAAATTTATACTGGCAATGGCAAGGGAAAATCGACGGCTGCTTTTGGATTAGCAATACGTGCAGTGGGGCATGGTTTTCAAGTCTATATTATCCAGTTTATGAAAGGTCAGGATACTTACGGAGAATTAGCCGGCTTAAAGCGTTTGAGCCCGGAATGTCAACTCGAACACTTTGGAGGATCTGGATGGGTTCACAAAGGGGAACCCCTTAAGGAGAACATCGAGGAAGCGCAAAAGGCCTTCTCCAGAGCGCAGGAGATTATTCTTTCGGGAGAATGGGATATAGTTATCTTAGATGAAATTGTGAACGCGGTTTGGTTTGATTTAATTCCTGAAGAGGATGTTCTAGATTTAATGAATAATAAGCCTTCTCACGTCGAGCTGGTGTTAACCGGTCGAAATGCTTCTCAGACCTTAATGGATCGAGCCGATTTGGTAACGGAAATGGTACAGAAAAAACATCCCTTTGAACAGGGAGTCATGTCACGTCAAGGCATTGAATTCTAAGATGCTCAACGCGAAATTTTGTAGGTCGTCCATGCTGATCCAACAAGGGTGAGGCATGGACGATTTTAATTTTCTAGATTGAAGTTTAGCAATACTCAGATGAAGACAACTGTAAATTTAGGCGACTAAGCTGGCGTGGGATTCTTTATAAATATTATACACAAATGAAGAGTGACTTAACTTCTTTGAATTGGCATATATATAATTAGACTAGATAGTTTTGCTGGTTGTTAGAGAAGGGAGGGTTACCATGGAAGTCATAAAGTGGTTGCGTGAATATCGTGAAGGAGAGGCTGCTCTGGCTTGGAGTGGTACGTTTGCAGATTATTTGCAAATGGTTACAGAAAATACCAATTTAGCGTTGCATGCCCATGCTCGAATCTATGCCATGATCAAAGCGGCCGGGGTTGAGAAAATCGGAGATCAGAAAATATATAAATTTTTTGACAAAGAGTTATTCGGAATGGATAAAACCTTGGAACGCCTTATTGAAGAGTATTTTCACAGTGCTGCCAAACGATTAGATGTCCGTAAACGCATATTATTGTTGATGGGACCAGTGAGTGGCGGTAAATCAACCATCGTAAGCCTTCTGAAGAGAGGGCTTGAAGATTTCACAAGAACCGATGAAGGAGCGGTCTATGCTATTGAAGGGTGCCCCATGCATGAGGACCCTCTGCACCTCTTGCCAGTCTCCTTACGTTCTCAATTTGAGGAAAGGTATAGTATTCGTATCGAAGGAAATCTTTGCCCAGTATGCCGTTTAAGACTAGATGAGGAATTTAGCGGTGAGGTTGAGTCTTTCCCCATTAAAAGAATCCTCTTTTCAGAAGAGCAACGGGTTGGAGTCGGTACGTTTACTCCCTCGGACCCTAAATCTCAAGATATTGCTGATTTAACGGGAAGTATTGATTTTTCCTCAATTACAGAATATGGATCCGAGTCTGATCCGCGTGCCTATCGTTTCGATGGTGAACTTAATAAGGCCAATAGAGGTTTAATGGAATTCCAGGAAATGTTAAAATCCGATGAAAAGTTTCTCTGGAATCTGCTAAGTCTTTCACAGGAAGGAAATTTCAAAGCTGGCCGCTTTGCGCTCATCTCCGCTGACGAGCTGGTCATTGCCCATACGAATGAAAATGAATATCGTGCCTTTATCGGCAACAAGAAAAACGAAGCTCTTCAATCAAGAATTATTGTCATGCATATTCCATATAATCTCCGCGTTAGTGATGAAGTTAAAATATACAACAAGTTAATCAGTCAAAGTGATATACGCAATGTGCATTTGGCACCTCATAGCCTTTGGGCGACCTCAGTATTCAGCGTGCTCTCGCGCATGAAACCATCGAAAAAACAAGGCATGGATCTTGTGAAAAAGATGAGAATCTATGACGGGGAAGATGTGGAAGGGTTTAACCAGAAAGATATTAAGGAGTTAGCAATAGAAGGAGAAGAACAAGGAGAAGGTATGAGTGGAGTAGATCCACGTTACGTAATTAACCGCATTTCTACGGCTTTGATTCGAGATGAACATGCGTGTATCAACGCGTTGGATATTTTAAGGGCCTTGAAAGACGGCCTCTCTCAGCATACTTCTATTATGAAAGAGGAAAAAGAAAATCTTCTCAATCTTATTTCTGTGGCTCGCCGTGAATATGACGAAATGGCTAAGAAAGAAGTTCAGAAAGCGTTTGTCTATGCCTATGAGGAATCTGCCAAATCACTATTAAGTAATTATCTCGATAACGTTGAGGCGTTTTGCAATTCCACAAAACTATATGACTCCATCACGGGTGAAGAATTAGCGCCTGATGAACAACTCATGCGCAGTATCGAGGAACAAATTGGTGTTTCGGATAATGCTAAAAAGACATTCCGTGAAGAGATTCTGATTCGGATTTCGATGTATGCACGAAAAGGAAAAACCTTTAGCTATGAGTCTCATGAGCGCCTGAAAGAAGCAATCGAAAAGAAATTATTTGCTGATCTTAAGGATATCGTAAAAATTACAACCTCTGTCGCCCATCCAGATCAGGAGCAATTGCGACGTATTAACAATGTCATGGATCGTCTCGTAAAAGAGCATGGCTATTGTCCAATCTGTGCCAATGAGATTGTTAAGTATGTTGGGGCCCTCCTTAACCGCTAAAGAGGAAGGGGGATTAGTGTGTCTGACGAGATTATCGTGAGTCGTGATGACTGGAGTTTACATCGTAAAGGACATCTTGACCAAACAAGGCACAAAGAAAAAGTCGAAGAAATCATCAAGCAACAACTGGGTGATTTAATAGTCGATGAAAGTATTATCTTATCTGATGGCAAAAAGAACACCAAGATCCCTATGCGTTCTCTGGAAGAATTTCGTTTTCGCTATGATTTTAATAAAAAGAATCATACCGGACAGGGAACTAAAAAGATGGTCCCGGGGGAAATCTTAGGTCGAGATCAAGGAGACGGTAAAGGCGGGGCAGGGAGTGGAGCAGGTGAAGCACCTGGCCAAGATATCTATGAAGCGGAAGTTACGTACGAGGATTTAGCTAGTATTCTCTTCGAAGAATTAAAACTACCAAATTTAGATGATAAGAAAAAACCCCTTATTGCCCATGACCGTCCGGAATTTAATGACGTTCGAAAAAAAGGGTTAATGGCCAATGTGGATAAGAAACGTACCTTACTGGAAAGTATCAAGAGGCAAGCCTTTGCCAAGAAGGAAAAGAAGTCAAAATTACGAATTTCTCCCGAAGACTTGCGCTTTAAAACCTGGGAGACTCGTCCGAATTTCGAGACAAATGCAGTGATTCTAGCAATGATGGATACCTCAGGTTCCATGGGGCAATTCGAAAAGTATATTTCCCGAACGTTCTTCTTTTGGATGGTCCGTTTCCTGCGTCTTAAGTATGAAAATGTAGAAATTCGGTTTTTAGCTCATCATACTGAGGCTAAGGAAGTTACAGAGGAAGAATTCTTCACACGTGGGGAAAGTGGAGGAACTCGCTGTTCATCCGTTTATAAATATGCTCTGGATTTAGTGGAAAAGGACTATCCTCCAGCTCACTTCAATATTTACCCAGTTCATTTTACGGATGGAGATAATATCGGTTCTGATAATACAAGAGCCTTGTCTCTCATGAAACAATTGGTTGAAATAAGCCAAATTGTAGGCTATGGAGAGATCTTAAGAACTCACTACTCCAGTACTTTAATGTCAACCTTAAAACGTATTTCAGATCCCAAACTTCGTCTAGTAACGATCAGGGATCGAACTGAGGTGTATGAAGCACTTAAAACAGTTTTTTCTTAATATCTTGTACCCCGCCGACATGGCTTCGCTAGTTCTCTTAAACGCTCAAACGTGGTATCGCTAGGAGGGTAGTCATGGACAATGAGAAGCGATCCTTAAGTACGATAGCGCAAGAAATCGCTCACGTGGCCCGTGGCATGGGACTCAAATTCTGTCCTGTGAACTTTGAAATTGTTCCAGCAGAAGCATTATATTCGTTCGGTGCTTATGGAATGCCGGTGCGTTTTACACATTGGAGCTTTGGCAAAGCTTTCTATCGCATGAAGTTACAATATGATTTGAATTTGAGCAGGATTTATGAACTAGTGATTAACACAAATCCTGCCTATGCATTTTTGTTAGAAGGAAATCGATTAATTCAAAATAAACTTGTGATTGGGCATGTTTATGCCCATGTTGATTTTTTTAATAACAATCGTTATTTTTCGCGGACTCCAAAGGACATGGTTGAACGGATGGGGGCTCATGCAGAAAAAATTCGAGAATATGAAATTCGATATGGGCGAGACCGGGTTGAAAAAATCTTAGATGCAGTTCTTGCTATTCAAGAACATGTGGATTTCCGATCGCATATTAGCCCCAAAAACCATAACGTCGAAAATAAATCAGGAAATCAACGGGATAATTGTCAAAAGAAAGCTGTCAATAGGAGATCTCAACCTTATGAAGATCTTTGGGAAGACAAACAAAAGGACAATTTAGAATTAGTGACGCCACAAGAGTTTGAAGATCTTTTACTCTATTTAATTCGATTTGCACCTGGACTTAATGAATGGCAAAGAGATATTGTCAGTATCGTTCGTGAGGAGTCGTTATATTTCTATCCCCAAATTGAGACGAAGATTATCAATGAAGGCTGGGCGACCTTTTGGCATGCCAGAATTATGCGCGAACTAGATCTAAGCGATGCGGAGACGCTTGACTTTGCGATAATGCATAGTCAAGTCGTTCAGCCTTCTCGCTTAGGGCTAAATCCTTATTATTTGGGTGTAAAAATATGGGAATATCTAGCCAAAGTTAAACCGCTTGAGTATTTATGGGAGCTTCGTGAAACTGAAAATGACCTTTCGTTTATCCGCAATCACCTTACTATCGAGTTAGTAGAGGAGCTAAACCTTTTCAATTTCCGCAAAATCGGAGCACATTGGCAGGTTACAGACAATAAATGGGAGAAAGTGCGAGACAACCTTGTGCAACAATTGGTTAATGGGGGTAATCCACGGATTGTCGTGCTCGGAGGGGATCATGATGGTAAAGGAGGACTATCTCTTAAACATCGTCACGAAGGAGTGGATCTTGATATCGTCTATCTAGAAAAAACCTTAGCTCTTGTACAATTTCTTTGGGGGAAGCCAGTTGTTCTTGAAACGGTGGTCGATTCTAAAAAGGTTCTTTTTGAATGTGCTAATGGGCTTGTTAGCCGACGACAGACAACGAGCAGTTGAGAAAGAAACCAGCAGTTCATTAAAATACGCTTTATTCAAAGCAGATGCTAGAAAATTGCATCTGCTTTGAATATTTTTGAAGGAATATCACATATGAAGGTAGAATCTATATAAATAAGTCGACGCAAAGCTTAAAATGACAAAGCTGATGGGGAAAGCAGGTAGACCATGCACGGGCTTGATCTGAATTTTATTGACATAATCTATCACTATCGCTATGTTGGCTTATTCATCTTGCTAACGTTTGGTATGATAGGGGTTCCTGTCCCCGATGAATTTCTAATGACCTTCAGTGGCTTTCAAACTTCAGTGGGTCATATGGCTTTTGGAAAAACCCTTGTAGTTGCCACCCTTGGCAGTTTCTTAGGTATGAATCTTAGCTATTGGATTGGCAGGCGTTTAGGAATCCCGTTCTTGCATAAGATTGCTCCTTATCTTCATCTCAATGAAAAAAGGATCGCCCGAGCTGAACATTGGTTTCAGCGGTATGGTGATAGCTTGATTGTGATAGGATATTTTTTCCCTGGATTTCGTCATTTTACGGCCTATTTTTCTGGTATGAGTGAACTTCATTATGGACGATATGCTGCTTTAGCTGGGACAGGTGCCTTTCTTTGGTCGTTAACCTTCATTACCCTTGGAAGAATTCTTGGTGTGCATTGGCGGAAAATTACGTTTGTCATGCATGGTTACTTGGCCCGGGGCGCAATTGTGCTTGCCATTATTGTTATCTTGATCTATCTCTATAATGTGAGGCGAGGTCGAGTTAGTAAGGAAGAATGAAATTAGGGAAAATTTATCCACAGTGGTATAATACATAAGAAAAAACCCAAACATAAAGGAGGCCACTTAGGTGACAAATGAAACTTCTCAAGATCAAGAACTTAAGCAAAACCCAATCGTAACGATCGAAATGGAAAACAGTAACCTTATTAAACTTGAACTTTATCCTTCGATAGCGCCTGAAAGTGTTCAGAATTTTGTTACGCTTGTTTCTCAAGGCTTTTACGATGGTCTTATTTTCCACAGAATCATTCCAGGCTTCATGATCCAAGGCGGGGATCCTGATGGGACAGGCATGGGTGGAAGTAAACAAACAGTCCGCGGGGAGTTTTCTGGTAACGGGTTTAAAAATGATTTAAAACACGACCGTGGAGTTATCTCTATGGCTCGGACTTCAGCCCCTAATTCTGCCAGTTCTCAATTTTTTATTGTGGTCAAGGCCTCAACCCACTTAGATGGGCAGTATGCAGCCTTTGGAAAGGTCATCGAAGGTATGGAGGAAGTCGATCGAATTGTCAGTGTACCGAAAGATCGTGGAGATAAACCGTTAGAAGATCAGAGAATGAAGAAAGTAACTCTTCAACTATAGGTGTCCGCTTTAATTGACATTTAAAATTATCTATCTTTGAAGAGGAGGGCTATGCCCTCTTCTTCTTTACACTTATTTAGTAAGCATACAAGGCTTCTTTGGTTGAAGGAGGTAGCATGTTAGATTTAATGCGTTTATTCAGTCAAGTAGTAGAGGAACAGAGTTTTACAGTAGTCGCGCGGAAATTGGGAATCAGCCAACCCGCAGTCTCCAATCAAATCCGAGCATTTGAGGAGAAATTAGGGGTAAAATTGCTATATCGTAAAGGAAAGGGTTTTGCCTTAACCTCGGAGGGTGAGACTGTTTATCGGCATACTTTGCAAATGCTGGATGAATGGTCAGAACTAATGAGAGAAATCGGAGGATCCGAAAGAGTCATGAATGGGAAAGTTCATATTGGCGCTTCGCACATCCCAGGTGAATACTTACTTCCTGCTTACTTAGCCTCTTTTCGGAACTTGTATCCAGAGATTAAATTTAAACTATCCATAGGGGACAGTCTGGAGATGGCAGAAAAGGTTCTAACTCATGAGGTGGATTTTGCCGTAGTGGGAGCGGTTTTTGATACCGAAAAACTAACCTCTGATTTTTGGCTTAAGGATGAACTAGCTTGTGTGTTTTCTTCTGACCATGTCTTAAGTTTATCTCAAAGCATTGAACTAAACCAACTTAAAGACTATCCCATGATCATACGTGAGTCCGGGTCCGGACATCGGAGAGCTTTCGAGGAAGCACTCATGAGAAGTGGTTCTGATCTGAATGATTTTAATATCGTGTTAGAAGTTGGAAGTACAGAAGCTGTAAAAAATGCTGTTCGTTCTGGGATTGGCTACTCGTTTTTGTCAAAGCATGCTTTAGAGTCTGGTGAGAAACAAGGTTTAGTCTGGATGAACGTTCAAAATTTTAACCTAGAGCGCGGTTTCTACCTTTTAACCCGTCGTACGAAACACTTAACGGTTATTGCAGAAGAGTGTTATCGGTATCTGACAAGTCAGAAGTCGGAGGTCGGAGGCTAGTAGTCAGAGGTTAGACCCCTTCGACAGTTAAGACTAAATTCCTCGACTGTCTTATGGCATAATGACGTTGACAGCAAAGTTGGGTAACTAGTTAATAAAGGAGAGGCATTCTTGAAATGGTTTATAAGTGACTTTAATTATCGGGCATGGCGTCTGATCAAAGGTTACCAGCTAGAAAATGCACCAGGGGTTACACTGATTTATGGGCCACGAGGGATCGGTAAATCGGCTTTGTTACGCTATCTGTATCAAAAAATCGAGTTGAAGCATGAAAGCCAAATGACGGATGCCTTATCTTTTGCACGCCAGTATGCGTATGCCGCTCACGAGAATAAGTTCAACCTATTTCGTCAACGCTACCGTACAGCAGAACTCCTATTAATAGACGATCTTCAATCTTTAACAGGGAAGTCCAAGTCCATCGAGGAACTCCACTATACCTATGAACACGTCATTGGTAATGGAGGAAAGATGGTGGTCTCAGTAGAAGCGGAATTACTAAATCTAGAGTTTCTAGGGGAGAGGCTGGCCTCGCGTTTGTTAAGTGGAGTCGTTATCCCCGTGCATCGGCCTTTAAACCATGAATTAGAGCTTTTCCTCATGGATTATATTCACGCGAAGCGCCTTTATTTAGATAATTCAGTGGTGAGTGTGATCGCTGAGCGTACAGATAATTTAGCGGATGCAATCAGCACAATAACCCGATTTATTCAATTCGCAGAATCCTGTCAGGATGAGCTGAGCCTCTCTTGTTTTCAGGCTTATTGGGAAAAGCAAATTAGCGACCGAAATTCAGCCGCTGATCCAATCAATATTATGCGAGTTGTAAGTCAGACCATGGGTATTTCCTTGGAAGAGTTGCAGAGTCCAGATCGGAAACAACAGGTGAATGAGGCGAGACAAATGGCAATTTACGCCATTCGGACGCTTTGTAAACTTTCTTATCCTGCCTTAGGGAGTTATTTTAACCGTAATCATAATACAATGATAACCTCCTTTAATAAAATGCATGAAAAGCTGGCTAAAGACGAAGAATTAAACAAAAAATATCAATCTATTATCAACACTTTTAAAGCAGAATTAATGAGTGATTAAAGCATAGAAACCGGTCTGTTTTCCTGCGAATAAAGATAGGGATAAACAGTGTAAAAAGTCATAGATTGCAAGATAATGATAAGGGGTGATCCGATGGCAGGTAATATACAACGGATAGCAGTGCTGACTAGTGGTGGAGATGCTCCCGGAATGAACGCAGCCCTACGCGCTGTGGTTCGGAAAGGAATTTACCACGATTTAAATGTTTTCGGGATAAACCGTGGTTATGAGGGACTTATCCATGGAGAAATTCAAGAAATGACCATAGGCTCAGTAGCTGATATTGTGCTTCGCGGAGGAACTATCTTGAAAACGGCACGATCTGAAGAAATGCGGACAGTTGAAGGGCAACAAAAGGCCTTCGAGCAGTTACATAAGTTACAGATTGACGCCTTGGTAGTGATTGGCGGAGATGGGTCGTTTCGAGGAGCACAGACGTTAGCGGCTAAGGGATTTCAGGTCGTGGGGATTCCAGGGACTATTGATAATGATATCGCTGGAACGGATTTAACTATAGGATTTGATACCGCCATTAATACGGTAGTCGACGCAGTCAGCAAGATTAGGGATACAGCGTCCTCCCACGAGCGCACCTTCATAGTAGAGGTAATGGGTCGGGATTGCGGAAATATTGCCCTGCAGGCCGGTATCGCCTGTGGAGCAGAATCGATTCTTGTGCCTGAAATCCCCTACGATTTGGATGAGATTAGCGAAAAATTAAAGCGTGGTCATCAACGTGGGAAAAATCATAGTATTATTTTAGTGTCTGAAGGGGTGGGAAGTGCTTACAAAATTGGAGAAGAATTACGGGAACGTTCTGGATTTGAGACGAGAATTACTGTTTTAGGCCATTTACAACGCGGTGGAAATCCAAGCGCTCTAGATGCAGTGATTGCAGCAGCCATGGGCGGAAAAGCGATTGAGATTATTATGGCCGGAGAGTCTAATCGGATGACTGCATATGTCAATCAGAGGGTGGTCTCTAGTCCCATTGATGCTGCTTATGGAACACGGAGCCCCTTTAACAGAGAACTATATGACTTAGCCAATGAGCTTTCGATTTAGCATTTATGGTCAATCAAATAAGAGAATGGGGTGGAATCATGGTAGATCAAGTACGACCTGGAATTGTGCTCGATTATACGGGGATGATGCAAAGTTCACAAAATATGAAGGGGTTTTCAAATTCAGAACTGAAGGACCTCCAAGCTGTTTTAGATGCAGCCCAAACCTCACTTGACAAACGGAGAGAAGCTGGGGAACTTGATTTTTCGAGGCTTTTACCCTCTATGAAAAGCCAGCTTGCTGAGATCATAGAGTATGCAAACCAGGCAGCCTTAAAATTTGAGAATTTTGTTGTCTTGGGAATTGGTGGCTCTGCACTCGGGCCGATGGCTGTTCACCAAGCTCTCAACCATTATTATTATAACGAACTTCCTCCAGAACGTCGTGGTCACCGTCCACGCCTTTATGTGGTGGACAACATTGACCCAATGCGTTTTCATGAATTGTTACATATACTCGATCCACATAAAACTCTTTTTAATGTCATTAGTAAATCAGGCAACACCTCAGAAACTATGGCTCAATTCATGATCATTCGAGACATTTTGCGTCGGGAATGTGGAGACCACTATACCAAACATATTGTCGTAACCACAGATAAAGAAAAAGGAAATCTGTTGCCGATTGCCCTCAAAGAAGGATTTCAGCGTTTTGTGATTCCCTCTGCTATTGGAGGGCGCTTCTCAGAACTGACCCCCGTAGGATTACTTGCGGCTGCTATTTGTGGAATTGATGTTAACCAGCTTCTCGAAGGCGCTCTAGAAATGGATCAGAGGATTCGAGAAACGAAGGGGGTGTTCTCCAATCCTGCTCAATTGCGATCAGCACTTGCCCTTTTGTCATGGCGAAAAGGCAAAAACATCTCTGTCTTGATGCCCTATGCTGACGGCCTTAAAACCATAGCAGATTGGTATGCTCAATTATGGGCAGAAAGCTTAGGAAAACGTCTGGATCGACAGGGATGTGTAGTTCAGCTCGGACAAACACCCGTAAAGGCACTGGGAGTCACTGATCAACATTCTCAAGTTCAGTTATATGTCGAGGGTCCTGATGATAAGACTATCGCGTTTGTGACAGTTGGCAAATTCAGGGAAGATCAAGAGATCCCATCAGACATTGGAGAGTTGCCCGAGGATATTCAATTTTTAGGGGGTCGTACTTTAGCAGAGTTGTTGATTGCAGAACAGAAAGCTACGGAATACGCTCTAACCTTAGCGGGGCGACAACATCAGAAGATAGTACTTCCCAGCTTGGATGCCTTTCATATCGGACAATTGTTGGTTATGCTCGAGTGGGAGACCGCTTATATGGGAGAGCTTTTGAATATTAACGCCTTTGATCAGCCCGGAGTTGAGGAAGGGAAAATTGGGACGTATGCCTTAATGGGACGCAAGGGATATGAGGCAAGGAGACAGGAAATTGAGGAATATGGTAATACGCGGTATCTTCTTCAAAGAAAATGACAACGGCATTCGCGAAACTACCTAAGACAAAGGTAGTTTCGTTTTATGCTTGGAGGGTTTTCACCGTATCGACATTACCAAAATCAGCATTTTCACGTCAGACTTTGTACATGTTTTTAACAATAGATGAAAAAATATACATTGCTAGTCTTGGGAAAAAAATTTATACTAAAACAATCACAATCATGAAAACTGTCGTTGTTTTACGAAGGAGAATTGGAAATGAGTATTAAATTCCTGAAACGAATTCCAACTGCGGATGAGATTATAGAGCAAATTCCTTTGCCAAAGCACATTAAAGCTATTAAAGAAAAAAGAGATAGAGAAATAAGGGATATCTTTCAAGATAAGGATGATCGATTTATTCTTATAATAGGTCCATGTTCAGCGGATAATGAAGACTCTGTCTGCGAGTATATTGAAAAACTTGCTGGGGTTCAGGAAAAAGTAAACGATTCAATTATAATTATTCCAAGAATCTATACCAATAAGCCTCGAACGACGGGTGAAGGGTATAAAGGCATGGCGCATCAACCAGACCCAAGCAAAAAACCAGATTTATTTGAAGGAATAAAAGCCATCCGAAAAATGCATTTAAGATCATTATGTGAATTTTACATGCCCGCTGCCGATGAAATGCTTTACCCGGAAAACTATACCTATCTCTCAGATGTTTTGGGATACATTGCAATTGGAGCTCGTTCCGTCGAAAATCAACAACACAGATTAACCGTGAGTGGTGTTGATACACCAGTAGGTATGAAAAATCCCACAAGTGGTGACCTGTCAGTCATGTTGAACTCAATTATAGCTGCACAGCAGGGCCATACTTTTATCTATAATGGCTGGGAAATTGAAACAAGCGGTAATCCTCTGACCCATGCTATTTTAAGAGGTGCGGTGGATTCTTATGGTAGAAATATCCCGAATTATCATTTTGAGGATTTAATACGCATTGCTAAAGAGTATGAAAACTTGCAATTGTCAAATCCATCAATTATTGTAGACACAAACCATGCAAATTCTATGAAGTGCTATGCAGAACAGCCAAGAATCGCTAGAGAAGTATTAATGAGTAGGAAATATGACACGTTAATCAAGAAAATAATCAAGGGTCTCATGATTGAAAGCTATCTATTAGAAGGCAAGCAAGGTATAGGAGAGAATATTTATGGAAAATCAATTACGGATGCCTGTCTTGGTTGGGAAAGTACCGAAAAATTAATTTATTATATAGCAGAAAACATTTAACTTACCAAGTTCTGTGGAATTGGACGATGAAAAAGAAGAGTTGGATTTAAGTATATGATGTAGGATGAGGGAGCCTTAAGCTCCCCCTTTTATTTGTTTAATCAATTCCGAGACACCCACTTCTATAAGTGGGTGTTCCTTATTCTGCTTCGGTGACGATAGTCTCCTGTGGAGAGTATCGCCGAGTCGCCTTTCCCAATAAGAACACTTAGCGGCGAAGGAGGTAGAGTCCATCCTAGGTTGCGCAAGTATTCGTCAGTGGCTCTGCGCCTTCGGCATAAGTAATCCTTCAGCGCGATAGTATTCGTTAAGGGTTGTGCGCTTTCGGCGATAATGTCCACTGGACACTATCGTCACTGGAGACTTACGTCACCGAAGTCTCGATGTTCAGTTTTGCTGAACTAGTTCACTTTTGGATTTTTTTTCGATCTTGAGAGGAAATGTAGGAAAGATGTGGAAACTAAGTTGTATTGCTCAAGTATGTTTCAAGTGTGTCTACTTTGATTTAGATATAGATAAACTCAAATCAAAAAACATATTAATTATTAGATGGACCCCAGACTCTTAGAGATCCTCACTATAAAAACTTTTAAGATGAAGAAAGGGGATTTAAAATGACGTTTATTTTAATAGTTCATGATGAAATTGCCAAAGATCATATTGGGGAATATGAATTTGATACCTTAAAAGAAGCAAAAGAATTTGCGCTTGATCTAATTACTATTGATGAGAGAAACGGAAAAAACTATAGTTATGTGGTAATAGATAGTGAAAATAATAATTATAATTTATATAATTAGTTGGATTGACTGAAAGGAGAAGGATTTTGAAAGAAAAAGGAATAATTCAAGCCTGACCCCATGATCAATTGTGGTTAGCGAATAAGACTGCAAATTTATGATCTAGCATTCCTGTTGTTAAGTAAACCCCCATGAAGACGAGTGATCCGCCCAGGACTTGTGTTGCTGTAATTTGTTCACCTAGAATCCCGCTAATAAGTGCGGTGAAAACGGGGATCAAATTCAGAAAGATTCCTGCCTGGCTGATTCCAATGGCTCGAACGGACATATTCCAGAAAACAAACGAAAAAACTGAAGGAAATATTGCCATATATAGAATCCCCGTCACAGCTAAGGGGCCAATTTCTGTCACATTAATCCCCTGCGCAAGAGCAAAAGGGGCAATTATTATCGTCGCAAATAAAGCTGATACAGCCGTAGCGGTGATAGGGGGAACAGTCGTAAGTCGCCTTCCAACGATGGAGTATAGGGTCCAGATCACAACAGCCGCTAACATGAGTATATCGCCCTTGTTATACTCCCTTTGGAATAGTTGGCCAAGATTACCTTGTGTTATGATCACGAAAGTTCCTATCAGAGAAAGAACAATCCCCGACGTTTGAATCCGTGAGATTTTCTCTCGAAGCAAAAAGACAGAAAACAGGACGATGACTGCAGGGTTTATGGCGCTAACCAACGCGGCATTCGTTGATGAGGTATACTCTAGGGCGGAATATAGGAACATGTTGTAACCGATGACCCCCAGTAATCCCATACTAACTAACGAAAGCCAGGCCTTCTTTACCGTCTTCCAGTTCGGCTTTTCCAGAAAGTAAGCGATCGGAAACAAGAATAATAAGGCTAACAGCCAACGAGAGAAGGTAGTCCAGAGCGGTGTTATGTCCGCAATTACATACTTTCCAAACACATAGTTCCCCGCCCAAAATAAATTGGTTGCCACAAGTAATAGCCAAGCTCGATATTTACTCATCTTTTCTCCCAACTTTTCAATAAGATTCTTTTATAGATCCATTCATAGTTTAGCTCAAGCTTTGAAAGGAATAAACGACTAGTTAAGATAAACTTAGTTAAACATCAAGCCAAGTTGATTTTCAGAGATCAGCTTGGCTTTGCTTTTCGTCAGTTATGAATGTCAATTTATTTCTGACTAAAGAAATAATAGCAATTTCCTCTCGGATATCAATGAGGTGTTTAGTCATAAGACTTCTAGCTCTATCAGGATTGTTTGAAGAAATGGCAATATAAATATCTTTATGTTCATTCAGTGTTTCTTCAAAACGATTTGGTTGAGAGAATCTGTAGCAGCGTGTTGCTCTGATCGTACCTTTCATGCGATTGACAAGAACCTTCATTAAATCAAAAAGGATAGGACTATTTGCTGCTTGAGCTACAGAATAATGGAAATTAACGTCGGCAGATAGACCGGATTCTTCGTCAAATTCTGATTTTGCCATGTCATCCAAATGTTGACGGATTCGGGCAAGATTAAAGGATGAAGCGCGAACGGCTGCCAGGGCTGCGCATTCAGATTCAATAAGCCTGCGCACTTCCAGCATTTCATAAACCATACTATCTTCGGCTTTAATAATCGCTGCAGATAAATCGTTAATCAGGGTTTTTGTTTCAATCTGCCGGATAAAGCTGCCTTCAGAAGATTTAATCTCAATAATTCCGCTTATTTCCAAGGCCATTAGGGCTTCGCGAATGGAAGTACGGCTAACTTGAAAGCGTTTTGCTAAGACTCGCTCGGGAGGTAGTTTTTGGCCGGCCTTCAATTCTCCGTTAATAATAGAATCCCTGATACTTTCAAAAACAACTTGATAGATTTTTTGTGTCTTGATTGGTTCAACCACTAAGCCAAGTCCGTTTTCATTTATGGACATGAGCAGACTTGATTCCGGTCCAACCATTGGTTCAGAATGATCACTAATTCCCATATACCCATCCTCCTTGTAAGATAGATAT
>DOPS01000117.1:0-8961 GCA_003512645.1 Desulfosporosinus sp. | reverse complement strand
GGGTTCATGATTGTTTCTTTATATATTTCTTGAAAATGTCGGCATATTTTAGAGTGCTATAGGGTTAATGCAGATCTTATTAGAGAGATTTAACTAACAACGTCGAAAGTTGTTGTGTTTGTTTGACTTGACTAGACAAGGTTTTCTATTGCGCTAAGCTATAATGTTACCAATAAATGGGTAAGAGGTGGCATTATGGCAGAATGGGCAACGTTAAAAATGGATCGGAGTCTGGGAAGTAGAATCTCAGTTGAAGGAATGTTTTTCCCTTTGGTATTAGGCGGGTTGTTGGCGAGAGGAAGTATCCTAGGCCTCCATCCCTTTGGGGTCGCGTTCGGAGCTGCTTTGATATTGAGAAGAGAAAATGGATTTCCGTTTGGTCTATTAGGAATTCTTATCGGCGTGATTTCCTTGAAAGACCTTTCCTTCGCTTTGCAGGTGGTGTTTATCTTAGGGGCTTTGCTGGTGACATTGCCCTCCGTACGCAAAAAGAAGAGTCAAGGAACGTATTTGGTTATTCTAACGGGTTTGATGGCAGCCATTATTTCAGGCTTTGCCATGAGTCTTGTCAAACCAGATCTTTATGCATTCCTTTCGGTGGGTCTTTATAGTGTATTATCAGGAGGATTTGCAATCATTTTCTGGTTCGCTTTGAGCCATCAGGAGGCCATTTGGAGTGGTGAATTCCAGCGTGAGCAAGGAATAGCCTGGTTATTTATTCTCATCGGACTGATTAGTGGACTTCAAGGTGTTCAATTTATGGAAATCAATATCTCCGTGGTCTTACTAAGCTTTTTCGTTTTATTTATATCTGAACGATACGGCGCGGGCACGTCAGCGGGTGTAGGTGCCTTATTAGGGTTTTTACCTCAATTATCGTTGAGCAGTCAAACTCTGATGGATGCAGGAATTTACGGTTTAGCAGGTTTTTGCACAGGAGCATTTCGTCGGTTTGGTAAACTAGGAATTGGAACCGCTTTTATAGCAGTAATGATGATGCTGACAGTCTTCTTGCAACAAGAAGTAATATATTCCCAGCTTATTTCCTCTACCCTAGGTCTATTTCTCTTTTTATTATTACCTGGAGCTACTCCAAAAAAGGACTTTTTAAAGCCAAAGGCGATTCCCGAGATTGAAACAACTGTTTCTAAAGTAAAGGCCTTAGCTGAAATTTTTGACGAAATTGCTTTAAGCTATCAAGCGGCTGAGTCAGAGACGTTTGACTTGCGTCCAGAAGTTTCGGAATTGATGAATGTCCTAGTAGAGCGTGTGTGTCATTCTTGTCCTACAAAGGATGCCTGTTGGAATCGAGAGTTTTACAAGACCTACCATATTTTCTTTGAACTGTTTGCATTGGTAGAGAATCAAACCGATGTAGCATTAAAGCAACTACCTGTTGAGTGGAAGCGTCATTGTGGGCGTTTAAAAGAAATTTTGTTAGGGGTTCAATTTATCATGGAACAAGAAAAGAGTCAGGAGACATGGCGTCGTCGACTGGTACTGAACCAAGAGGCCTTGTCACGACAGTTTCTTAATGTCTCGCATGTCATAGGAAATTTAGCTAAAGAACTCCATACTCAGCATAACTGGGAGATCGTCAAGCCATCAAATTTAGCTCGCCGTCGCCGACATTTCCTTGATGTAGGGGTATCGACATTTACCAAAACTGGCAATTCAATGAGTGGAGACAATTATGCTTCGATAGCTTTCTCGACAAGTCAGCATGCTTTTGTGCTGAGTGATGGTATGGGTGTGGGAGAAAACGCTGCCAAGTTAAGTGCTACCGCCTTGACTCTTCTGGAGCAATTATTGACGACAGGGTTTGAACCAGAAGGCGCAATTCAGGCACTAAACTCCATCCTAGTTATGCGTTCCCCTGAGGAAAGTTTCGTAACGATTGATATGGCTATTATTGATTTGGAATCTACGAATATTAAACTAATCAAAGTGGGAGCGTCTGCCACGTATTTGATCAGTAAGGATGGAGTTAAGTCCTTTGACTCGTCTAGTCTTCCTGCGGGCATATTAAACCAGATTGATACCCCGGTTATTGAGACGAAGATGGAGAACGAGGAAACTTTAATATTATTGACGGACGGGGTACAGGATGTTTTAAAAGAAGGTACGGATTGGATTCAAGAATTCTTAGTGAGAATTGCCCTTAATAAGTCTAAGTCTCAGGAAATTGCGGAACTTATTGCCGCGGAGGCTCGCCGCATAGGTGGCGGAGCACTTGAAGATGATGGAATCATATTAGTTATCAGGAAAAGCTGTTGGAGCGATTGAGGCGTATTTTTAAGGAAAACGAGGGGATGATAATAGGAAACACGTAATCAGGTGGAGTTTTGACTCCACCTGATTACCATGAGGATCTGCTGGATAAATTTACTTGCTAGCAGGATAACAGAAATATGTGTCGAATCAAACAATTATGTCTTATTGGAACTACTCAGAATCCTAAGTTTAAAACCTTAGACTGAGGGTGCTGCAGAGTTTTAAATTCTGGCTATAATGGAGCCAATCAAATTAATTTAAGGGAGCGGATTAAAAAATGGCTTGGGATGCTACAAAACTTAAGGACTGGCAGATTGCCGAAGAGGCCGAAAAAAACATGCCTACTGTTGAACAATTAATTGAAACGTTGTCACTCAGGAAAGAGGAAATTATCCCCTACGGAAAAACACCAAAAGTAGACTTTCTGAAAATGATGGAGCGCCTTGGAGATAAACCCGATGGCAAATATATCGAAGTAACAGCTATTACTCCAACGCCACTTGGTGAAGGGAAAACTACGACGACTCTGGGGCTTATCGAAGGACTCGCTAAGAGAGGCAAGAACGTTGGTGGCGCAGTTCGGCAACCGTCCGGCGGACCTACGATGAATATTAAAGGTACTGCAGCTGGTGGTGGAAACGCTCTGTTGATTCCGATGACTGAATTTTCTTTAGGACTCACAGGGGACATTAATGACATTATGAACGCTCACAATCTTTGCATGGTTGCACTGAATGCCCGGATGCAGCATGAAGCAAACTATACGGATGAAGAGCTTGCAAAGCGTGGCTTGAAACGCTTGGACATCGATCCTAAGAATGTTGAAATGGGCTGGGTAATCGATTATGCAGCTCAAGGCCTGAGAAATATTATCATTGGTATTGGCGGTAAAAAAGATGGCTTCCAAATGACATCTAAATTCGGGATTGCTGTTGGATCAGAGTTAATGGCAATTTTGGCCGTCGCTAAAGATCTTCCGGATCTTAGAGAGCGAATTGGCAAAATTATCGTTGCTTATAGTAAAACCGGCCAACCTGTTACCTCTAAGGACTTAGAAGTCGATGGCGCAATGACCGCCTGGATGCGTAACACGATTAATCCAACCATTTGTTACACAGCTGAAGGTCAACCTGTCATGGTTCATGCTGGTCCGTTTGCTAATATTGCTATCGGGCAATCTTCCATTATTGCGGACCGCGTTGGTCTCAAAATGTTTGATTATCATGTTACGGAAAGCGGATTTGCAGCAGATATTGGATTTGAGAAATTCTGGAACGTTAAAGCTCGCTTGGGCGGCTTAAAACCAGATGTTTCCGTTCTCGTAGCAACNNAGAGTATACCCAAGAAAATCTCGAACTGGTTGAAAAAGGCTGCGCTAACCTGCTTCACCATCTTGGAATTATTAAAAAATCTGGAATTGTTCCAGTTGTCTGCATTAACGGTTTCTACACAGACACCCAAGCAGAAATTGACTTGATTAAGAAAATTGTCAGGGCTGCAGGAGCTCGTTGTGCTCATTCTGATCACTGGCTCAGCGGTGGAGATGGTGCTTTAGAATTAGCAGATACAGTTATGGATGCTTGCACAGAAGAATCCCAATTCAAATGCCTCTATCCATTAGAAATGCCACTGCGTGAACGCGTTGAGCTTATCGCTAAAGAAGTTTACGGGGCAGACGGCGTAGATTGGTCACCAGAAGCAGAAGCAAAGGCTAAGAAATTTGAATCAGATCCCTATTATGCCGACTTCTCCACTATGATGGTTAAAACCCATTTGAGCCTATCCCACGATCCCACTCTAAAAGGTGTGCCAACAGGCTGGAGATTACCGATCCGTGATATCTTAGTCTATGGTGGAGCGAAATTCCTTTGCCCGATGGCCGGAACAATCAGTTTGATGCCTGGTACAAGTTCAGACCCCGCTTACAGAAGAATTGACGTTGACACCAAGACTGGTAAAGTTAGCGGCTTATTCTAAGATTTTGTAGAGGCAATTCCATGAATTGCCTCTACAATGGTTCTTAGACCAAATATTTTTAGGGCCTTGAGAAATCGGGCCCTTTTTTTATTCTAGTTGAGGCGATATATGAATTAACCCTACTATTGCTAGTGATCAATTTAAAGTGTTAGAATAGTTAAGGAAAATAGGTTTGAAATTTTAATTTTTCGTAGAAGCTATAACTACAACCATAACCATAGCTTAAGCAGGCCAATGTATTTGGATTAATAGGGATTTGAATCTTTATTGGCTGATGCTTGTTTCGTAAAGGGGATTGAAGGTATGTACGAAAAACTACGCACTCACATATTACCTCAATTGATCGATCCCAAAACTAAAGTTATGGTCGCAGTATCTGGTGGTCCGGATTCAATGGCTCTATGTCATATTCTTTGGAGATATGTACAAGAGGATGAGGCAAAAAGAATTTCCTTAGTGTTAACACATGTTCATCATGGTGTTCGGAAAGAGTCAGATTCCGAGTTGCACCTTGTTCAACAGATGGCAGCCAAGTGGGGAATCCCCTGTCTAATTCACCGTTTTGATGCCAAAGGATTTGCTAAAACCATGGGTCAATCATTCCAAGAAGCGGCGCGAGAATGGCGTTACGCCCGTTGGAAAGAGGATATGCTCAGAGAAGGTTGCTCACTTTTGGCAACGGCGCATCATCTTGGGGATCAAGCTGAAACTATACTTTATCGATTACTTCGAGGAAGTGGAACTGCCGGCTTGGCTGGAATATATCCGACTAAAGACTCGATCATACGCCCTTTGCTATCGTTTACAAAAGCCGATATTCTGAATTACTGTGAGCAAGAGGCAGTGCCTTTTGCGCTCGACCGGTCAAATCAAGACCCTATTTACGTACGTAATCAAATCCGGTTGGAGTTGATACCTGAGTTAGAGAGGAATTACAACCCTCGAATTCAGGAGGCCCTTGGTCGTACAGGAGAGCTTCTTCGTTGGGATGAAGACTATCTAACTCAGCAAGTCGACCTTTTCTGGGAAAAGTACCATTTCAGAGATTCCCAGGATGCCATCGGCTTAAGCCGTGAGGTCTTTGCTGAACCGCCTGCCATACTGTCTCGCCTGTTACGCAGAGCGGCCACATTGGTCGCGCATGAACCCCGAGGGTTGGGATACTCCTATGTTGCAAAAATTATGGATTCCCTGGGAAAGATCGGTTGGATGCAGGACATACCGGGTATGACGATAAAAATCACGGCTGAGGGTATTTGGTTTAAAGGACCTGCAATATCTGTACAGCAAGATGAGGTTGTGTTTCCAGAGATACCTATAGTTCTGGGGCAGTGGGCAGAAATTCCTAATTTGAACATGAATATTGGATTATTGAAGGACTGGAGTCCTNNGACCGCTTAGCCCAGCTACCGGTACAACTGGTATGTCGTACACGTTGCCAGGGAGACAAAATGTGGTTTCAGGGTGTAGGGCATAAGTCCCTCAAAAAGGTTTTTCAAGAAGAAAATATTTCTGTCGAAGCAAGAAATCATATGCCACTGATTGCTTGCGGAACAGAAGTGCTTTGGATTCCTGGTGTTCGTCAGAGCGACCTTTACCGCCTTGGAAACGAAGGGAAAAAGGCTTACTGTATTTTCAAACACAAGTGCGAGTCTAATTTGAATTCATTGTAAAACCTAATACTGCATGGTATAATATGAGGAATTGCTTTGTAATGAGGCAGTTTCCTAACTAGAGAGGAGGACCATATTTGAAGGTCTTTAAGAATGCGGCAATTTATCTTCTAATAATTCTCATGGCGATTATGTTAATTAAATGGTCGACCCCTCCCGTTAGCAAAGAGATTGGAATGGATTATAACGCTTTTAAAAAGGCAGTTGTCGAGGATCAGGTTAAAAGTGTCGTCGGTGTCGTAGAAGATAATTCTACAAAGTACACAGTCACAATGAAGGACGATAAAAAGCACGAGGTAGTTGGCCTGGCCAATGATCAACAACTTGCAACAGATTTATATTCCCGCGGCATTAACTTTGTCGTTGAACCACCCCCTAAGTCTCCGTGGTGGGTCGGACTTCTAACCACAATGCTCCCCATTATCATCATTGTTGGTTTGTTCTTCTTCATGATGCAACAAAGCCAGGGTGGTGGAAACCGGGTAATGCAGTTTGGGAAAAGTAAAGCCCGTCTTGTCGGGGAAGACAAGAAAAAGGTGACATTTGCCGATGTTGCCGGAGCAGATGAGGTTAAAGAGGAGCTTGAGGAAGTCGTTGAATTCTTGAAGCAACCGAAGAAGTTTCATGAACTAGGGGCGAAGATTCCTACCGGAGTTTTATTGTTTGGCCCTCCTGGAACTGGTAAAACCCTCCTTGCTCGTGCTGTCTCTGGAGAAGCAGGCGTACCATTCTTCAGCATCAGTGGCTCGGATTTTGTGGAGATGTTCGTAGGAGTTGGAGCTTCACGAGTTCGAGATTTGTTTGAACAAGCCAAGAAAAACGCCCCTTGTATCGTATTTATTGATGAGATTGACGCTGTTGGCCGGCAACGGGGAGCTGGTTTAGGTGGGGGGCATGATGAACGGGAACAAACCCTTAATCAACTTCTTGTAGAGATGGATGGATTCAACGGGAACGATGGTGTTATTATTATCGCGGCTACGAATAGGGCAGATGTCCTTGATCCCGCGCTTTTACGGCCAGGTCGTTTTGATCGCCAAGTTGTGGTGGATGTTCCAGATGTTAAAGGGCGCGAAGAGATTTTAAAAGTCCATGCCAAGGGCAAGCCAATGACAACGGATGTAGATCTTCAAGTGATTGCTCGACAAACCTCTGGTTTTACAGGCGCAGACTTGTCCAACTTGCTGAACGAGGCGGCACTTCTCTCTGCTCGTCGGAATGAAACTCAAATTAGACAGCAGGCGTTAGAAGATTCGATTGAACGAGTTATCGCAGGACCGGAGAAAAAGAGTCGAGTGATAAGTCCCTTTGAACGGAAACTAGTTTCGTATCATGAAGCGGGGCATGCCTTACTCGGAGAGCTTCTCGCTCATACGGATCCCTTACACAAGGTATCAATTATCCCGCGTGGAAGGGCAGGGGGATATACTCTTCTTTTGCCGAAAGAAGATCGCAATTATATGACCAAATCCCAACTGTTGGATCAGGTAACCATGCTGCTAGGCGGGCGAGTGTCTGAGGCTTTAGTACTTCATGAAATTAGTACAGGTGCCTCTAATGACTTGGAGCGGGCGACGGGGATAGTTCGGAAAATGATCACAGAGCTGGGCATGTCCGAAGAACTGGGCCCTCTAACCTTTGGTCACAAAGAAGAGCAAGTCTTCCTGGGCAGAGATATTTCTCGTGATCGTAGTTATAGTGACGCAGTGGCCTACTCGATTGACAAGGAAGCACGCCGCATTATTGATGAGTGCTACCAGAATGCTCAGAATCTCATACAGCAAAATATTGATAAATTACACGCCATTGCTGAGGCGTTGATGGAGAAAGAAACCCTGGATGTTAAAGATTTTGCAGCTCTGATGGAAAAGTTTGTGGTTAATGTGGAGGCAGTCGAAGGTCGCGAAGTTTCTATAAGTTTAGAAAAGGGTAGTCCGCTAGAAATCGCTGAAAAAAGTGGTTCCCAGGATTCAGACTTGCCAAGTCAAACAGTGGACATTGAGTTAGATAAAAAATAGTGAACTCGTTCAACTAAAGTCGAGAAGCAGAGTACAGTGTACCACTCCCACTCATATAGAAGTGGGAGTCTTACTAGATAAGATTCAGGTTAGATCACTTTGAGGGGAGAATCTGAGATGGAACGTACATTCATTATGCTGAAACCAGATGCAGTTCAGAGGGGTTTAGTGGGTGTGGTGATTGCCCGTTTTGAGAAGAAGGGGTTAAAACTCGCCGGCATGAAGTTGATTCAAGTGGATCGTGCCCTTGCTGAAGCACATTATGCAGAACATCGAGGCAAGGGGTTCTTTGAACCGACGGTCAGCTATATTATGTCCTCTCCGGTCGTCGCGATGGTATGGCAAGGGAAAAACGGGGTGTTGCTGGCTCGCGAACTAATGGGATCTACAAATCCAGCGAATGCCAATCCAGGCTCTATTCGGGGGATGTATGGGATGGATATTAGTCGGAATATCATTCACGGCTCAGACTCGCTTACAAGTGCAGAACGCGAGATAGCGCTTTATTTTAAACCCGAGGAACTCCTAGATTATCAAAAAGCGGGCGACGAATGGCTGAGTGAATAAGAAAAGGGACGCCCGCATGGGTGTCCCTTTATTAAACTAAATAATAATATTCATTACGGGGTTAAGATATCCACGTTTAAGACTCCCAGTAAGTAGTGTTCCATGTTCAACTATAACTGAACGAGTTCACTTTATGAATGAAGCGGCCGCTACGATATGGGTATGGAGGTGTGATAAGTGTATTTAGATAAAAAAGAACGCGCTCTATTAGGTTTGGCCTCTGTTTTACTGGGATTTCTTTTCATAATTTTGATTAAGGCACAGGGAGTTGCGGGCAGTCAGGTGTCACTTCAGGAAACGGCTGTGCCTAGCCTAATTAAAACGGAACAAGAAAATCAACAACTCTCCACTGAGAATGAGAAGATACAGCAAGAATTGTTGAAATATGCCCAGGGTCAAAGTGCCTCCGCCTTGCTAAATCAACAAGTTCAAGAAGCTAGAATGAATGCAGG
>DOPS01000349.1:0-11298 GCA_003512645.1 Desulfosporosinus sp. | reverse complement strand
TAATATAGTCAACGGACTGTTTGATAGTAAAGTCTTAGGGAAGCAGACCAGTCCTTATATGTTGTACCTTGCCGATGAAATACCATGCCAGTGAGCGAGAGTAGATCGGAAGTCTATGTACCTAAGAACCCGTCGACTTTAGTCGCGCGGAGTATCAGGAATGGGAATGATTGGGTTCGTGTCCTCATTTTGAGCCCATTAAGAATACTGGGACTAAGAAATTAGTTCTGAAATCGAGGGGGACAGAGATATGCTTCTATTATTAGAGGGCTTTAACTTGATATTAATCCTATTCTTTACTGGGCTTCTAATATTAACAGTGTATTCACTTTTTATTGAACATGAAAAGGATAAGATACCGAGGGCTGTCGCTCCCGGAATTATTCTGTTAGGCGTCTTAATTTTACCATTGATCAGTACTTCCCTGCCCCATCGCTATATCATTTTAATGGCTTGTGATTTGATCATACTCCTAGTAATTTCAGTATTGCTGTTGCCGATTGGGAAAGCTAAGCCTTTCGTTATGCCAGAGGGTATTAAAAGAATTGATGAGAGAGATGTTATGTTTTCCAGGGCATCTTACCGGGAGGAAGAAGTACGCTATGCTGATTATTATCGAAGAACCCCGGAGAAACAGCCAATTGATGATTTTATCCGCTCGCTCCCCGGTCTCTGCAGCCCTCTGACTCCTACCTATAATCCTATTGCAGCAGCTGTTACGGAAGGAAATTTTCAATATCTATACGATATTTCTCGGTATGTTGAAGGAGCTAAAACTTCCGTAACCCCAATGACGGTGGATCCGTCTGAAATAAGCAGCATGATTAAAGAAATCTCGAAGTATTTCGGTGCAGTACTCGTTGGGATTACAGAACTACAGCCTTATCATTTATATACCCACCGCGGCAGACGACCAGAATCGTACGGCACTGAAGTACAGCTTAGTCATAAATATGCTATAGCTTTCGCAGTTGAAATGGACTACGAAATGGTAAAAAATGCTCCGAAAGCTCCTACGGTCGTAGAGTCTTCTCAACAATATATCATTGCAGCCACAATAGGAATGCAACTAAGCTATTTCATCAGACAATATGGATTTGAAGCCAGAAATCATATGGACGGTAACTATTTGGTCGTTGCACCTCTGGTTGCTGCTGATGCCGGGCTTGGGGAAATAGGTCGTATGGAAATTCTGATGACGGAGCGCTTTGGTCCCCGTGTGCGGCTAGGGGTTGTTACAACAGACATGCCTTTACAGCCGGATAAGCCTTTAAGTCTCGGCTTAGAACAATTTTGCCTTTATTGTGAAAAATGTTCTCGGGAGTGCCCATCTAAATCGATACCCCATGGTCCAAAAAGCAACATTAACGGTGTTGCACGCTGGCAGATTAATCAGGAAACGTGTTATACTTATTGGTCAAAAATCGGAACAGATTGTGCGGTTTGTATGAATTCCTGCCCCTATAGTAAACCGGATACTCCAATTCACAAACTAGTCCGGTTTAGCCTGCGCCAATCCCAAATTTCCAGACGATTATTTCCCCTACTTGATGATTACCTTTATGGTAAGAAACCATATAAAAATCTAAAACCGAAGTGGATAAAGTAAGTGCAGTTATGGAAGCCATTAGTTCCATATGCTATACTACATATACATCTTGGATACAATATGATCCTGAAGAGCAGTATGAAATGGAATGATTAACATGAGCCAGGAAAAAAAGCACTTATTAAAGATTGGGGAATTGGCAAAAAGGGCCGGCGTAACAGTACGCACAATTCGCTACTATGAAGAAATGGGACTATTGTCTCCGACTGAAGTCAGCCCAGGAGGGTTTAGGTTATATACGGAACAAGATCTGAATCGATTCCAGTTCATTCAACGTTTTAAAGAACTTGGCTTACCTCTGGAAGAAATTCAAGTGTTAATAGACAGTTCTGAACCCGGGGAAAGCAAGATGCAAAGAATAAGGGCAAGTTATTCTTTGTTGGAAAAGCAATTAAAGAAAATCGAAGATAAGATTTCCGAGCTTGAAGTCTCTAAAGCCAGTATTGAGAAAGGTATGGAAGCCTTAAATGTGTGCAAAGAATGTGCACTAGAGGTATGCCTTCCTGCATGCAGTAACAAAAAGGCTCAATTTTAAAAGCCCGGCATTCAGCCGGGTTATTCGCTTGATCTCTACATTGATGGAGATAAAAAAGTTTGATCAAGGGTTGCCGTCTGGTAACCTTCATTTTTAGACTCTTATGGTAAGGGAATCTATCAGTCTTTTCATATTACCTAGGCAACAAGAGCCCTCTGGGTTATTTACCTCGCAGCCACAACGACCAGCCTTTGTATGTGCGGTTATCTCCTCTAAGGCGGTAGTTTTGCCCTTTTCCTCAAATTCTTGTATCACTCTTTTCTTAGTCCATCCGAAACAGTAACAAACTGGACAGTCTTCGTCATCGCTTTTCGTATAGACTTCGACTTTCATGTCTGTCGTTTTGAATACCTCTTGTTTTTCGCTAAAATAAACTACGGAACAGGCTTTGTTGATACACATTTTGTAAGAAGCTGAAGGTTCCAGTTTAGCTAATGCGCTTGGCACTAACAGGCATTTCAAAGTAATAATTTGCATCGGTCTGCCCTTATCGCCGCACTCCGGGCAACTAAACCCTAAGTCAAATTTTATTGGTTCGATTTGAATAGCACAACAGTCCTCCACTTTTTCACCATCTTTCTGAATGATTGTGTTTATTATATCACACTGAAAGTAGGACTTACGGTTTGCCGGAAGTAACGTGATCCCGATGATTGAATTGTAGATTCCTAGTCCAGTGCCTCTCTTGTTCTTGTCAATAAGATCTCAAGAGTTTATGGAGTCTCCAAAAGTTAGAGTTGATAGAGTAAATTATGTGCTGATGTATGATTTTGAAGACGAGGATGGGGAATATCGCTGGACAGGTACAACTTTTTTAGAAACGATTGCCTTTAAGCAAACTGTTGATGATAAGATTAATGTATTTCAAATAAAAGCCTATAATGCTGTGGCAGAAGTGGCTGATTCAGAATGGATTAATGAGTTTTCTTTACATCCACGCATTCTTATCCGGTCTTGATCCATGCTAGTCTTTGTAGTTTCGTATTTGAATGCTAGATGAATGCTTTGGAAGGAGGCAGGGAGGGAATGAGAAAAGACCACCGTTTTGGAGGTCTTAATTATTGTAATACATATTCATTACGGCATTTTCAAAATCTTGAGAATCCATAACTCCAATTTTATCATGTAATCTGCCAATATTAATATTATGAGTATTTTCTTTGAAGCACTTTACCCATGATGGTTCAGCTAATCCGCATTTTTCCCAATTAACAATTTCTTCTTTGAACTTGTCATAAAATCCAGGATTCTTTTTAGGTGGAACAGACGTTATTTCAGCGATCGTAACAATATTATTTTCAAGTTCATTCAGTATTACCACAGGTCTAAGCTTAGAAGCTCCCGATTGACCACGATAATAAATAATAGCCGTGTAAATATCTCGTCTTTCAGGCATTAGTCGTTATTGCCCCTTATACTTGTCATCTTCAAACCACTCTTTATGAAGAGGATTGTCGGGATTTAATTCAATCATACCTTTTTTACCCGTTAAGGCATCTGATTTTGAGCTTATTTTATCCAACATTTCTTGTAGAGTGATTTTTTTATTGTCTAATGCAGTTGACATATCCTTTTCCTCCTCACAAGAATTATTTATTTTCTTCTTGTCCATATCATATCACCTGCCAAATGCTGTTTCAATACTTTATGGCTAGTTTTACCAATTTAGAAGGGGATAATCATATGGTTGTAGAATAAATGCTAGAATACATATTCTATTAAGCATCCCTACGAAGCAGGACACTTCGGGTAACAACGTATTCCCAAAATCTGAGAGAGTATGAATGTAATAACCAGACTTCGGGAATACGCGGAACGTTATGTGACTATAGTCAGTTCGCATTATTCTTAAACCCTTCTGTATAAATACCGCCCCACCTCGGTAGGACTGCAAATCACTATCGAAAGGATAACACTATGAAGTTTTTTACTCAAGAATGGTATGAATTGATGAGCGATTGGGCTAATCACAAGTTAGTTGAACGAACTATGAGCGAATATGAAGACTATTTTAGAGATGCCTTCAAAGGACTTGACCCCAAAATAGTTGAAACCGCTCAGGATATTGATTTTCATGATTGTAAAATTACAAACGTAAAACAATCTGAACAGTCTTTGAAAATTTTGCTTGATAATTCTGGAGCTTTTACAGAGTAGGTTGGCTCGAGAGCGCAACGAGGTACGAGTGAGCATCTTGATCCAGCAATTACTCGGGTCTTGGTTGACAATCACACCTGTCCCAAATCAACATATTATAGACTATTACAATTTGGGATAAGGAGAGTGGTTTGTATGCATTGCGGCAAGGAGCCTGAACTGACCGGGCGTATCGTTGTGCCAAAAGATCCCCTATACAACGCAGCCCGCCGGGAGTTCAACACCTTCTTCAACAGGTTCCCGTTAGTCATCGTCTTCGCTCAGGAGACGCAGGATGTAGTCAACGCCGTGCGCTGGGCACGTTACCGGGACGTGCCGATCCGCATTCGCTCCGGCCGCCACAACTACGAGGGCTTGTCGGTCGTCGATGCTGGCATCGTGATTGACGTCAGTGATATGCAATGTGTGGAGGTGAACCATAAGCGCGGCACTGCCACGGTCCAAACTGGCCAACGAGACTTTACCTTAGCCGAGGCGCTTGGGTCCGAGGGGTTGGCGGTGCCGAATGGTCTCTGCCCCAGCACGGGCATCGCTGGTTTTACCCTGGGTGGCGGCCAGAGCATTCTATCCCGGCCGTATGGTTTGATTATCGATAACCTGCTTGAGTTGGAGATGGTCGACGCCAACGGCCACGTGCTCCACGCCAATGCCGACCACCACGCTGATCTATTCTGGGCCTCACGCGGTGGCGGCGGTGGTAATTTTGGCATCTGTACCTCCTTCCGCTTCCGCACGCACCGCATTGACACGGTTGCCTACGCTGATATCAGCTGGGATATGCGGGACCTGGAGCCGGTATTGCGAACCTGGCAGACTTATTACAACCCCCGACGCCAGCGAGCGACTCACCCCCATCCTAACTATAGCTTCAGGACTGGAGTCGTTGCTGTTGATGCAAGGGGTCTTCCTCGGTTCTGCTAAAGAGCTGCGCCGCCTGCTGCAGCCTTTGCTCCGGGCTGGTTCACCGAAAAAGGTGACTATCGAAGAGATACCCTGGCTTGAAGCCGTAGCCCGGATAGCTGCCACCCAGCCAGATTCTCCCGAGCCCTTCAAGAGCGTAGGCCCCTTTGTCAATCAACTGCTGCCGGATGAGGCCATCGCCACGATCAGGCGCTTCATCAACGAACCGCCCACATCCTCGGTAAGCGTCTTTTTCCATGGCCTTGGTGGGGCGGTGACCAAGGTGCCGAGGAAGGCTACGGCCTACTTCTACCGCCAAGCTCTGTATAACATGTCATTTTTCGCTACCTGGAACACGTCTGATGGGGCGGCCCCGGGCATCCGCTGGGTAGAAGAATTCCGCCGGGCGATGCGCCCCTTTACCAAAGGCGTTTATGTCAATACATCGGATCTCTCGATCAAGGACTGGCCCAAGGCTTACTACGGCAGCAACTTCGACCGTCTGACCCGGGTAAAGGCCAAATACGACCCGGAAAACGTCTTCAATTTCCCCCAGAGCATCCCACCCGCCAAATTGCTGCCATAATTATGTATTAGAAAATGCTGGTCGAAGTTTTTGACTATGCCTTTGCCGCTCACCAAGCTAGGCACGCGGTTGCAGGGGGGGCTCCCCGGCAGCATAATGCGACCCAGCGCGGGTATTACTCCGAGGCCACGAGGAGGAATTCCTGCGCGGCAAAGACCATAAACAACGATCTAAGCGCGGTTAGCTCCCCGAGAAATCGAGGGAAGATCTACCGCGCGCGGGCAAGCTCGGACAAAAAATGCAGCCTATCCTTTATTTGGCTTATAAATCAGCCCTTATCTACATTAATATTAAAGGTTGGTTTTTGATATTTGCGTCAATAGATATTGGGGGTATGTTTCTTTGCATATTTATCCTTGATAAGTTAATGGTAGACGAGTATAAACACAAAATTCTCAACTAATAGAGCTTTTTTCAATAAACATCTCTTTCATTGTAGTGTTGATTTTGCTTGCGTTGTCGCTCTAATACGGGAATGGACGTTAATTAAATCTCCTCGACCTATTTGGCCAAGGGGATAATTTATGCAGTAAGTTAATTACTTAAAGCTGATAAGCATTCATAATGGCACATAGCCAGGGTTAGACACTACCCAGCCGATGGGCTATTCCTTAGGACTATCGTGCAAATTGAATTTCTCAAGCAACGAAATATGCGTTTGTCAGAAGTCGATTGGTATTGCATAAAATAAAGAGAGCGGGTATTAAACCGCTCCAGTTTATCAGCCACTCTTTTTCCGACTCTCCAGATGAAGATCTACTTATTATACGACTTAAATACTCATCGATATTGATAATGAAACCAGTCTGGGTTTCGGTTATATCACTTCTCATTTGCCCAGCAACTGCTCTCATTAAGCAGATAATTACCGGATAGAACACCTATCGGAGGCGCAGACAAAAAAAGATTAATGTTTCGATCATCCGCGTCAAGAGTTAATACAGCATTTCGAGAAAAAGAAATATAATTTAATTTACCACTTTCGTTTTTTGAAGCGAAAGTTATTTCCTCAATTTCATTTAGTTTATGAAATCTTTGCTCTTCTATAAAAGCGATTAAATCGTCTGGTTCATCTGTATGCAGCAATTCAACAAGCTCATCATACTCATCTGCGCTAAGTTCGTCTGTAAAACCTATTGACAACACGGTAATCCCTAGATGTTTAGCGAGTATTATAAGCTGTTCATAGCTTCTTTGTTCTACCTCAAATGGCTTTAGACGCAATAAGTCTTCAACACTTTTGATCTTATCTCCTCGCCATATCTTTCGATCAAAACCTAACAACGAGAAATCATTTGACCAAATTATTCCGTCCAAATTGGCTTGGATGTTATCATGGGCATTGTCAAATAATGCTTTATACAAATAAAATTTCTTCTTAACCATAATAACCAACCTCCCTGAAAGAATCCTTTTGGTCATCATTATACTCAGTGTCAGTGGCGACATGTCCTTACGGAGAATAATTAATGGAATAATATTGCATTAAACTTACAGCCTATTAACTCTTATTAAATTATTATAACATTAATGTCTAGCGAAACATGTCGAAACAGTTAAAAATAAACGCACCGCCCTTTTGGACGGCTCGCGGAGGAGAATAACGTAAACTTCTCACAGGTTCTACAAAGCGCTCTAAAGGATCAGCTTGGCATTCATTAACAATATAAATAGAAATAATAACTACTGCAGCCTTAACCGGCTGCTTTTTATGTAAGCGGTGGAACAAATAGCGTAGTACTAAAAATTCACCCCGATTTTCAACCAACCATTAAAAATCGGGGGCGAATTTCGCGGTCTTACAAAAATCCTTCACTTGCAACATCCTTGATGTATTTATACTGTTTACGGATCAATCTCTTGAACTGGGCTTCAGATAGTTCATCGTACTTATTGGTACCTTCTTCTAATAGACAATCAAAAATAAGTTCTGCATATTCTCTGTCTTCCCGAACCATTTTCCGATAACGCTTTTCCACCTCATAGGGAAAGTCTAGATAAAAACTTATGTAGTCGATTTCTCCATCTAAAAACGATTTCGTCATATCCATTATGTAGTTAATTTTACGATAGTATAAAATAAGGCCAGTGATAAATTAACTTAGTTAATCTTTCACCGGCCTTATTGACCTTCCTCTAAAGGCAACTTACATCAGACGATTATCTGTCCGTTTAGTTAAACTTATTCATTTACCAACCGCGGTCTTGCATGCGCTCTGATTTAAGAAGAGTTGATATTTCAAGCCCTGGCATTGATTCTCCCAAGTCCTTGGATATCTCCGCCAAAATCTGACTGTCACGGTAATGTGTCGTTGCAGCGACAATCGCTTTAGCACGTGCAGTTGGATTCTTCGACTTAAAGATTCCCGATCCCACAAAGACTCCGTCACACCCCAGCTGCATCATCAAAGCCGCATCTGCAGGAGTTGCTATTCCTCCGGCTGCAAAGTTAACGACGGGTAGCCTTCCAAGTTCCGCGACTTGAACCACTAATTCATAAGGTGCACCCATATTTTTGGCAGCGGTCATTAATTCTTCCTTCGGGAGGTTTTGGAGAAAGCGAATTTCACTCATGACCTTTCTCATATGACGAACAGCTTCCACAACGTTACCCGTCCCAGGTTCTCCTTTCGTCCGGATCATAGCTGCCCCTTCACCAATTCGCCGAAGTGCTTCTCCTAGATTCCGTGCTCCGCACACGAACGGAACTTTAAAATCATGCTTGTAAATATGAAACTCCTCATCAGCTGGAGTGAGAACTTCACTTTCATCAATATAATCTGCTCCGAGTGTCTCTAAAATCTGAGCTTCGACCATGTGTCCAATCCGAGCTTTAGCCATTACTGGGATCGTAACCGACTCCATAATCCGCTGAATAATAGATGGGTCAGCCATTCTGGCAACCCCACCATCCGCACGAATATCCGAAGGCACCCTTTCCAAGGCCATGACAGCACAGGCTCCCGCTTCTTCCGCGATCTTGGACTGTTCAGGAGTCGTTACGTCCATGATGACTCCACCCTTAAGCATTTCAGCTAAACCTCTTTTTAAGGCCCAAGTACCCATTTCAGACATTATTTTAACTCCTCCTAAACCATTATTTAACATCAGTTAAACCCCAACAGGAAACTTATCTACTGGATTAGTCATCTTTAGCCATCAGATAAAAAAACCGATCAGGTTAGAAAACCAGTCGGGTCCGGAACGGTGCACTAGCACAGTAAACCTTCACTGCACTAGTGCCTAAAACTTCTCGTTCGTACTTACAGGTTTTTAACCCTTAACCTTCGATAGGTTTAAGGTTACAGAGGAAGTGACGGAGTACTTTCGGCTCATAGGTGAATTCCAAGCCTTTAATTTGGTCTCGACGTTCCCAAATCGCTGCTAGAGCATCCACAACTACATCCATATGACGATCCGTATAGACACGACGCGGAATGGTCAAACGCATGAAATCCACGCCAGCTTTCTTTTGAATCCCTGTCTCAGGGTCGCGGCCTAGTAATAAAGAACCTACTTCAACCGGACGGACGCCCGCCTCAAGGTATAGTTCGTTACTGAGGGCTTGAGCGGGGAATTGTTCTGCAGGAATATGGGGAAGAAACTTTCCAGCATCCACGAAAACAGCATGTCCGCCGACAGGCCATTGGATGGGAATACCACGCTTACGAAGTTCTTCTCCGAGGTATTCCACTTGTCCAATTCGGCTTTCGAGATAATCGAAGTCCAGACCTTCATAGAGTCCAACCGCTAAGCATTCCATATCACGACCGGAGAGCCCGCCATAAGTTACGAAGCCTTCCATAGGCACGCAGGTCGTACAGGCATTTTGATATAATTCTTTTTCATTCTTAATGCCGATCAGCCCGCCCATGTTAACAATGGCATCTTTCTTGGCACTCATCGTGAAGTAGTCACCCATATCATACATTTCTCTAACAATTTCTTGAACGCTCTTATTCTCATACCCTGCTTCACGTTTTTTAATAAAATAAGCATTCTCAGCAAAACGAGCGGAGTCAATGTCGATCTTCAAAGAATATTTGTCCGCAATTTTCCGAACCCCACGGAAATTCTCCATGGAAAGCGGTTGTCCTCCCGAGGAATTACAAGTTACAGTCACGATAATGAAGGCAATATTTTCAGGACCTTTTTCAACGATAAAATTCTCGAGTTTTTCTAGATCGAAGTTACCCTTAAATGGATGCTCTTTTTGCGTATCGAAGGCATCTTCAATAACAAGGTTCACTGCTACCATACCGTTCATCTCGATATGGGCCATCGTTGTATCAAAGTGCATATTGCCGAGGACAAATTGTCCGTCGTGTTTTTTCAAATGGGGAAAGAGGACTTGCTCTGCCCCTCGACCTTGGTGAGTCGGAATGACATAGTCATACCCGAAAATTCCTTTTACTGCATCTTTCACTTTGAAGAAGGATTTGCTTCCAGCATAGGACTCATCTCCGAGCATCAACGCGGACCACTGTTTATCACTCATAGCACCAGTACCGCTATCAGTGAGCAGATCTATGTAAACGTCTTCAGCTTTTAAAAGAAAGGGATTATACCCTGCTTCTTGAAGTTTTATCAAGCGCTCTTCACGAGAAATCATGCGCATGGATTCCACCATTTTAATGCGATAAGGTTCAGCTTTTCTAGCCATTACAAGTATCCTCCCTTTATCTAGTTATTTGTATTAGATGAGCTATTAAAGTCCAAATAATATAGAATGCAAAATGTGTGCCATTGGCAGATGAAATAGAAATTATTCAAAATGCTCTTCTAGGTATTAGAATGCCCTTACCAGGCCACTTTTAAATAAAGGGTTTTTAAGCTCATTTAAAAGCTAATTAATTAGCTGATAAGAAATAGTGACAAGTATTCTTATCAGTGATAAAAATACTTGTCACTATCAAATTCATTATTTTATTAGTCGATCCCATAAGTCTTCATCTTATTTAAGATCGTTGTATTGGAAACTCCAAGTATCCTTCCAGCTTTTCTAGAAGACGAATGGGTGTCCAAAACCCGTATGAGAACTTGCTTCTCAACGTCTCCCACAATCTTTTTTAAAGTAGGCCATTCTTTATTTAACGGAATCTTTATTTGAAAATCTTCCTCTTCAGTTTTTAAAGGTTGTTGGGCAGAGGCTAAATCTGCCCACTCATAGAAAAGACGAGGCGTAATTTCAACGGAATCCATGACATTGATAATTCGTTCCAGTGTGTTTTCAAGCTGTCGAACATTTCCTGGCCAAGTTTGAACCATCAACCAGTCCATGCTCTCTTTAGTTATATGGATCTCAGGTTTCTCTAACTTCTCAGAAATCTTGCGTATCAAGTATTTAGCGACCAAAGGAATATCCTCAGGACGTTCTCGAAGGGGAGGAATCCGCAAGGGGATAACATTTAAGCGATAATATAGGTCTTCCCGAAATTCTCCCCTTTGGATCATTTCTTCCAGATTACGATGTGTCGCAGCAACAATGCGAACATCTACCGAAACTTCCTT
>DOPS01000082.1:20832-22411 GCA_003512645.1 Desulfosporosinus sp. | reverse complement strand
ATGAACCGGCTCACATTTAAACTAGAAAAACGCTTAACTCCTTCGCCGGTGATGGTTTTTATCATCCCTTTAATATCCGTGCTGTTGGCCCTTTTGTTGGGGGCGATCTTCTTGGTCCTGACCGGGGAAAAACCACTGACCATATATTTGCTGATGTTTGAAGATAGTTTGGGCTCAAAATATGGGCTAACCGAGACCATGGTTAAGGCCATTCCTTTGATGTTGACCTCGTTGGGTGTTTCCTTGGCTTTCAAAATGAAGTTATGGAACATTGGTGCTGAAGGTCAGCTCTACATGGGGGCCATGGGAGCAGCCTGGCTACCATTAACCTTCCCTACTCTGCCTGTTTACCTGATGCTGCCAGGAATGGTTGTCCTCGGGATGATCGCAGGGGGACTGTGGGCTCTTTTGACGGCTATCCCTAGAGCCATTTGGAAAGTTAATGAAATTATTACTACCTTAATGCTAAACTATGTGGCAATCCTATGGGTGGACTATTTGGTCTACGGTCCCTGGAGGGATCCCAAGGGATCAAATTTCCCCATAACCGCACCCTTTGCGGAGGCTGCTAGGTTACCTGGTCTGGGTGATTCCCGCATTCATGCAGGTTTGTTCTTTGCTTTGGCGTTGGCAGTTATCCTAGCCATCGTTTTCAAGTATTCCCGCTGGGGGTACAGCATTAACGTGATTGGTTCAAGTGAGCGAGCAGCGCGTTATGCCGGAATGAATATTAAACGCAATATTTTGTTGGTGATGTTTCTGAGCGGTGCAATTTCAGGGTTAGCAGGTATGGCTGAAGTCAGTGGGATTATTGGTAAGCTGCAACATGGAATCAGCCCGGGGTATGGGTATACTGCCATAATTGTAGCTTGGCTCAGTAAACTTAACCCCTTGGCTATTATTATCGTCTCAGTGTTGTTCGGAGCGTTACAAGTGGGAGGATACGCAGTACAAGTGGAGGGAGTACCTGCCGCTGTAGCGACAATGCTACAAGGCTCGATTCTTTTCTTTGTCCTCGGTGGCGAAGTCCTTACGAACTACAGAGTGAAACTGTTCGGCCAGAAAGGAGAGGAATTGAGTAAATGAACATTCAAGAATTCTTAATCCCTTTATTGGCAGCTGCAGTGATCGCTGGAACACCGATCCTCTATGCTGCCCTGGGCGAACTAATCACTGAACGAGCTGGAATCATCAATCTAGGTGTTGAAGGAATTATGCTGGTGGGTGCGGTATCAGGGTTTATGGCGGCAGTAACCACAGGTAATCCTTGGATTGGTTTGCTGGCTTCCATGCTAGCTGGTGGAGCAGTGGCGCTGATTCACGCTTTTTTAACCATTACCTTACGGGCTAATCAAGTGGTAAGTGGCTTAGCTTTAACAATTTTTGGGACTGGTCTTAGCGGCTATCTTGGTAAAGCTTATATCGGAATACCGGTTGAAAAACCCTTTTCCCCGCTGCCTCTTGGACCTTTGGCAGATATACCGTTCATCGGCCCCATTTTCTTTCAACAGGATGCCTTAGTGTATATCAGCTATGTACTAGTCGTTGTAATATGGTATTACATGTATCACACTAGGCC
>DOPS01000082.1:0-20727 GCA_003512645.1 Desulfosporosinus sp. | reverse complement strand
GCTTTAATGGGTGCCTACCTGTTTGGGGGGATTGATGCCCTTGGTTTCCGTCTTCAAGTCTTAGGCATTGAAATGTCTCCTTTTTTCTTAAAAATGTTACCCTATTTGTTTACAGTTCTCATCTTAGTCTTTGTGGTTGCTCGTCACAAAGGACGTTTGTCTACGCCTGGAGCTTTGGGTCTATCTTATGACCGAGAGGAAAGGTAGGGAAAACAGTTTATAATTTGTTTATAATCTGTTTATACAAATTTAAGATTATTAGTTTAGAATATTACTTAGAATATTACTATAAAAGAAAAAATGATGAAAAATAAAGAGGTAAAGCCCAGACGTGGGCTTTACCTCTTTATTTTAATCCTATTTAGTAAGTATCTTTCTGGAAGAATCAGATAAACTTTTGAGTCCTAGATTTAACTGACCACCATTAACTATACTAATAACTATTCTAATATAAGTTTGCCTAGGTAGGCTCAATCGCGAGGCAGAGGATTTGTATAATAATTATAAGTCCCTCGGAAGATAGCTGCTGAGACGTTCTTCCGAAATGTTGGGTTTTGTAACCTTGCTTCTTCATAGGGGTTCGAAATAAATGCGGTCTCAATCAAGATGGATGGCATGGTAGTATGTTTCAAAACATAAAATCCTGCTTCTTTAACTCCACGATCAGTAGTTTTGAGGGTGTCGATCAGAGCGGTTTGAACGCTGCTGGCTAGTTGTAAGCTTTCATTTTGCCTAGGGTTATCCCTCGAATAAAACGTTGTGGTGCCTTGAATTGTAGGTATGGTAAACGAATCATTGTGGATGGAGATAAAGAGGTCGGCATTACAGGAGTTGGCTAAAACCATTCGGGCTTGAAGATCTTCAAGTTGAGAATATTTGGTCGCTGGTGATACATCGGTTGTCCGTGTAAGGATTACTTTCGCGCCAGCTTGTTTTAAGATGTCATTCAAAGCTAGTCCAATGGCTAAGGTATTATTCTTTTCGTAAGTTTGGGTAGGACCCTTTGCTCCGAGATCTGGTCCGCCATGGCCAGGATCTAGAAAAATTGTCTTGCCTGATAGGGCATTGGCAGGGATTCCCTGAAACGGATTGACGAGAACTTCTTTAGAAGGATCATAATCAGTGACTTCGTCATCAGTTGCAGGCGGCGGATCAGGCTTGGCCAGTTCTGAGGGCAGAGGTGGGAAGTCCCTGAGGTTACTTTGATAGCTTGAAGAAGCTTTACCCTCAATAATATTTTGCGTATTGAGGCTAATAATGCCTGTCCCTCCTAAAATATAGACAGTTCCATTGACAGTGAAATTAAAGGGTGGAGTTGTGGGAGAAGCTGTAGTAGAAGTTGTCGTAGAAGTTGTCGTAGAAATTGTCTTAGGGGTAGAGCTGACAATGCTCGTGGAGGCAAGCGTCACATAGTCAGCAGAAACCCAGCCTGTTTTTGCTTGGTAAGTTGTTTTATACCATTGACCTTGCTGATCGGTGAGCGCTATCGTCGTATCTTTCGGGATGTTGAGAAGCACTTTTCCTGTCGGGGAGGGGGTTTCTCTGAGGTTTAAGCCCCCGGTCGCGTTGACTATTCCCGTCGATGTGATGCTGACATAGTCAGCGGCAATCCAACCTGTTTTAGATTGATAGGTTGTTTTGTACCATTTATCTTGCTTTTCAGTGAGTTCCACCGTTGTCCCTTCCGGTATCATGGCAAGTATTTTCCCCGTTGAGGAGGGGGTCTCTCTAAGATTTAAAACTCCGGAAGCAGTGATCTTACCTTTGAGGAGTCCTTCTTTACTATCTGTGTTAGAGTCAGAGTCGGGGTTAGGGTCCTTTGCTGGTGGTTCAATTTTCATATGTTCACGCATGATAGTGTATACTGAAGGCGGAATATCCATATGTTCGGTCAATAATAGGGGGGCCTTAAATTTTGCAGCAAGGACTGTACCGGCTACTGCATCTGGAAAGGTGATGCCCGAAGCCATGAAAAGATCCGTGGATTGATAGGTGTCTTTCATAAAGGATATGACCTTGGCATTGGTGTCGTAACGGTCCAGACCGCCCAAACGTGTTTCTATCATAAAGTTATGTTTAGTTAACTGCTCGGAAGGAACCACAACTTCTCCACCAATGACGATCAGGTGCTTAGCTACTGTTTCTTTCAGGTATTCAATCACAGAATTAGGAAAGGTAGTTGAGGTAAGGACGATAGGAACTTGTTGAATGCCAGCATAGGTCGCGGCTGATAAGGCATCGGGAAAATCATCCCCGTTAACAAGGATAAGCGAATCGTTAGCTAGTTTTTTAGCAAGCATAATGGAGGTTTCATAACGATCCAATCCGCCTATGCGTTCCCATTTCAGCCCGGAATTTTCAAGCTCCTTTTCAATGGAAGGTTGCAAGCAAGCTGTCCCCCCAAGAAGAATCACCTTCTCAGGTTTTAATCGTTGCAGCTCTTGGACTACACGCGGGTCAATCGAGTCTCCTTTGGTTAGAAGAATTGGAGCATTTAGGCTAACTGCGAATGGGGTTGCAGCAATAGAGTCGGGGTAGTCGTTGTATTCGCATAAGATAATAGTTTGTGCTGATTGCCAGCCTTTTTGAGATATTTTAAGGGCTGTTTCCACCCTATCTTGTCCAGCTAAACGCTCTGTCTGGTATGCTAAAGGGCTGGCGTAGGTTATAAAAGGCGTGCATAATACGACAGTAAGCGATGCCATGATCGAGAAAAAAAACTTTTTCAGAAGTGTCACCCTTTCAATTATCAAAGTCATGTCGATTATACCATAAAAGCTGATGTTATTTGATGAATTTTTGGGTTTAATTCCTCGAAAGGGACCTTGGTCCTACATAAATGTCAAAAAGAGTAAGAACGCCAACCCTAGTCGCTCTTACTCTTTAAGTTAAGAAAAGCCCGGATATACTTGTTGTGTGCTTGTCTAAACTATGCTGAGGTCTTAAACCTAACAAAGAAGGTCGTTCCCGCAGAACTCGTGTCGATTTCAATCCGAGCGTTATTTCGTTCTGCTATGCTATAACAGGTTCGGGTTGGACGATCAGAAAGATTTAAGCTGGAAAGCCATAAGTTGTTGTGATATTTGAAGGCTTTTTATCTGATTAAGAAACTATTTAGCTGGAAATATTGTTACATCGTCGAAATACACTAATTAATATTACATTGTCCGAAGATTTATGCTTCAGGTCGAAAAATAATCTATTAAAGGTGCCCGTACACTGGCTTCGGCTGGGAAGGCGTGCGGCGATGATGATCGTTCAGCCAAAGATCTGCCTGTTAGATTGGTATGAGCCTGCTTTGAGTAGGCTATTGGTGGACAATGGCAAAGCCCCGAGTCGTATAGTGACTGGGGGCTTTTTCTGTCGTCTTTTTTTGTACTAATCAGAATGTATACTTTCTGGAGCATAATTGCAACTTAGGCGGACGCCTTCGCCAAGGCTGATAGAATGATTAATACGTGCGAAGACAGTGTCTTCGTGGGCGTCAGCCAAGTTTTTTTTATATTTGATGTTTAGGCGGATTAAAGGGCAGCAAATTGAAATATCATGAAAATGATAGATACCTCTACTCATTAAATTAGACGTAGCATTCTTACTATAAGCACATTCCCTTGTTCTCTTGTGCTTTTCTGGCTCCGTGAGTTATCGGAAGTTATAAATTGAGTCAGTGAATGCTTTAGAAATATCTAACGAATACATCATTAGAAATGCTAAAACGGCGATTAGAATAAGATAGGAAATCCCTATTCTTAACCTGAAGCTAGGCTCTACGCTCAGGTATTGGGCAGTTAAGGATTTTTGCCGATACATGGTTATGACTTCATAAACCCCAAAGAACAAGATGATGAGCAGTATATAGGCATGTAGTTTCCAGATGAGAACAATAGCCATAACTAAACCGATCACCCAAATAAAGGGTGAGATTGCCTTGGAAATCCTACCTCCATCTAAGGAACCAAAGGGAAGTAGATTGAAGAGATTTATTAGGGCACTAGTATAGGCTAGCCCTGCCCAATAATGATTATTTGTTATTAAGTAGAACCATAAACAAACAACCGTTATCAACGCTCCAGCTGCTGGGCCCCCTATGGCTACGATCGCCTCTTCTCGAACACTTTTAGGAGCACTCTTCATTTTGATAAATGCCCCAAGAAAAGGAATAAACGTTGGGGTAGAGACATCCAGACCAAGTTTCTTACTCGTCACGTAATGACCCATCTCGTGAACGAAAATGACTCCAACAAAGCCCACTGCAAATAACCAGCCATATATTTGTGCATAAAGAACGACCGTCAATCCCATAGTCAAAAAGGTTCCGGCAAATTTAGAAGCTTTGACTAAGCCAAACAGTAGCTTGGCAATTAAAGCTAGCTTACTAAAATTTAGTAGACCTAGCAAAGCTGTGATAACGATACTCAGGATTGTTTTAGAGCTTCTCTTCTTTGGCTTTTCTACGAGATCGTCAAGGCTTTGATTTTCGTCGTGAAGCATTTAGTCCCCTCACTTTCCAAAGGTAAATTACATAGCTAGTTTATCATGGTTATTCCCTATTCCATAGAGCTATTATTATTGCAACGAACTTAGAATTTGCTGTGACGCGAGAGCCATGAAACGCTCCTGGATTTGTTAAAGAAGAGAGTTGGAAGAGGACAAAGAGTCTGATATGATAGATTATAAGATCAAAGAGGTGCAGAGGAAATTGAGTATTTAAATTATAAATTAAGGTGGTAGGAATATGTTTAAGATTACGGAAGATTGCATCGAAAAGAAAACGCTGACAGAGTACTTTAGCTCAGAGGCCCCAAAAGGGACCGCGGAATTTGAACAGCTTATTCAAAAATTCGAATCTGAACCTCAGTATAAATTCCGCATGCGGGACCATGATCAAGAAGTTTTCTACATTGGTTATTCTGATGATTGTACTCGCAAGAGCGGCTTTGATCCGCTCGATATGTATGGGGAGTACTATGGTTGTATTGACATCCAATATCTTAATGATAAAGGTGAGTATGAGCGGTTGTAGGAAGCCCGTCCCTTCTGGCCAGAGTTTATAATTTCTTAATAAATTGTTTAGAGAAAGTTATAACAATTAGTTTATACTAAATATAGAAACTTACTTAAAATGGGGAGTTGGAAGTTGTCCAATCACAATTTGCTGTCTTTACTACGTTATAAGGGAGGGTTCGTATGGAAGGATTAGATTTTTTGATAACGGCCATTGGGTTTTCTGTTTTAGGTTATGTATTATGCTATATGACCCTTTCAGTTAATCGTAAATCCAAGACACAAAACGCAAACTCGGAAAAACCGTTGCAGACTCGAGAACGAACTGTTCAGCATAGACATAGTGCATGATATTTATCCTCGTTAAGACAGCTATTTTTAGAAGTGGGGGTAGATATCCTACGGGCTACAGTGTTCTTTTAGGGTTAGCCCTTCGGCATTAGTCTCCACAGGAGACTAATGTCTCCTTCGCCGCGAAGTGTTCCTTTTGAGAATAGGCGGCTCGGCGAAACCTATCCTCAGCGCGATCATATTCGTTAAGGGCCATGCGATTCGGCGATACTCTATCCTACGCCGGTAAGCATTTCTTTTGGGATCGCGGCTTCGGCGATACTCTCCACTGGAGACTATCGTCACCGGAAGCTTTCGTCACCTAAGTCTCGATGTTCAGCTTTAGCTGAACGAGTTCACTGGTAGAGTATAAAATAACAAGAGGGCGTAGCAAAACTAAGGTTTCTGTTACGTCCTTTTTTTGTACCATCAGGAAGTACAAACTTGCGTTATATGCTTCCTAAGCATATGCAACTAGGGCTGTCGCCTTCGCCAAGTGACCCTTCTCGCCATCCGTAGCTACAGGAACACTCGGCCATCCATGGCCAGCGCTTCTCCGCTATGCTAACACGTGCGAAGACAGTGTCTTCGGGCACCAGCCAAGTTTTCTTTTAAACGTTTCATTCCAGGACTCTTAGGCAGACGGAGTAGTGCTTACTATTTGAATTGATGAAAGCTAGGCCACTTTAATGTATAATGCTAACAAGGTATTATCAAACTCCGTCAAGACAGCTGCTTTATATTCTTTCATAGGTTGAAGCATAATATAAAGTAAGCTTACTAACTAGGAATATGAGGGATTACAATGTATCCAAGCAATCTAAATTATAAAATGCCTCCGGAATGGACTAGGCATACTCGTACCTTCATTTCATGGCCGATCCAAGCGTCTATGTGTTATCCAGAGGATTATGACGAAGTTTGCCAAGGCTATACCGAAATTATTCAGGCTATTGCGGAATTTGAATCAGTGACGGTTGTGGTGAATGCTGTGGATTTAGCGAGGCTTGCGCGTTTATTTCAGGATGAGCGGATTGAACTTCTTCCTATTGAGCATAACGATGCTTGGCTAAGGGATAATGGGCCTACATTTATTGTCAATGATACTGGGGATGTGGCAGGGGTTAATTGGAAATTTAATGCTTGGGGTGGCAAATATGCACCCTGGGATTTGGACGATCAGGTGGCCACTGAACTATTGAAACATATTGAGTTGAAACGGTTTGATGCCCCCTTGGTTATGGAAGGGGGTTCTCTCCATGTCGATGGAGAAGGGACGTTACTAACCACGCAAGAGTGCCTCTTAAACCCTAATCGGAATCCGGCAATGACCCGAGAACAGATTGAAGCTGAGTTGAAGAACTTTCTCAATATCCAGAAAGTAGTCTGGCTAAAGAATGGATTAGATGGAGACGAGACAGATGGTCATGTGGATAATATTGCATGCTTTGTAGCTCCAGGCAAGATTCTAATACAGATTTGTGACGATCCTGAGGATGAAAATTATGTGATCACCCAAGAAAACATAAGGATCTTAAAGAGTGAAACTGATGCGCTGGGCCGGAAATTCGAAATCATCCCTATCCTGCAACCGCCGAGCTTAATTGATGCAGAGACTGGTAAGCGCTTAACCCTGAGTTATCTAAACTTTTACTTTGTTAACGGGGGAATTATTCTGCCTATTTTCGGTGGGAAAGCAAAAGATACTGATCTGCTAGCCACTCAGGTACTGACAGAACTATTCCCTGAACGACGAATACGCACAGTTAATGGAATGGGGATCATCCGCGAGGGTGGTAATGTGCACTGTACGACTCAACAGATGCCCNNGACGCCCTAGTAAGGGAAGCTGCGAATCAGGGTGCACAAATTATCTTGTTACAGGAGCTGTTCGAAACACCGTATTTCTGTCAGAAGGAAAAATCGGATTATTATGCTTATGCGACAGAACTGGAACATAATAAAGCTGTTAGGCATTTTCAAGTTGTGGCAAAAGAGCTTCAAGTGGTTTTACCGATCAGCTTCTATGAAAAGAAAAACTATGCGCGATATAATTCCCTGGCGGTTATTGATGCCAGTGGTGAAGTGCTGGGAAAATATCGCAAGAGTCATATTCCAGCTGGTCCGGGATATGAAGAAAAGTTCTACTTCAACCCAGGGGATACAGGGTTTCAGGTCTGGAATACTCGCTTTGGCAAGATCGGGGTAGGGGTCTGCTGGGATCAATGGTATCCAGAAGCTGCACGATGTATGGCGTTAATGGGGGCTGAGCTGCTTTTTTATCCGACTGCGATCGGCTCGGAGCCTCAAGATGGATCGATCGATTCCAAGGAACATTGGCAAGCTTGTATGTTAGGACATGCTGCAGCTAACCTGATTCCAGTGATTGCCTCGAATCGGGTCGGAGTTGAGGAAGACGAAGAGTCTAAGATCACCTTCTACGGATCCTCCTTTATCGCTGGCCCGCAAGGAAACAAAGTGATAGAGGCTGGTCGTGTGGAAGAAACGGTACTGGTGGCAGAATTTGATCTAGATCTGCTTGAGATACAGCGACTGGAGTGGGGGATCTTCCGGGATCGTCGGCCTGAGCTATACAAAATTATATCTTCGTATGATGGAGAGTTAACGATTAAGGGGACTCGTTAAGTAGGTAGTGGCTTAAATATGTTAAGACTATTTTTTCCTCTTTTCGAAATTGATGGATTTCGAAGTTGGTGGAGATATTGGGTCGGATCGCCTAAAGATGATGAACAGCCCAACTAGGATCAGAGCGATCGGGGCGAGTAATCCGAAATTAATCCAGGTATGTAAGACTTGGAGAAAAAGAATGCCAAAGGAGACAACGGAGACAGTCGATAAGATAAAGACTGGAATCAAAAGTCCCCTAGGTCTACCAGAGAAAAGGTAGAGTTGAAAGAGACCAAAGGCTACCGATAGAGGGTAGATCGGCCAGGTATAGCCGGAAAATTGCCAGTTAGTAAAGATCTCGAAAAAGAAGAGTAAACCAAGGAATGTGAGGATGCCCCCCGGTACTAATAGGCCGGGGTTTCTTGATGTGCTGAAGTAACTCCATTCAAATAGTAAACCTGGGATAAGGATGAAGATGGGCCAAAAGTTCTCCATGCTGAAGAAGTTCCAGTAAAAAAGGTTGTTCGTAAACAGGAAAGTACCAAGAATGACAAACACTAGCCCTAAAATAGTATTACTCTTAGGCATACTACTTACCCCTCCTAAAATATGCGTATTTTTATTCTGGTCAGAAAGTATAACTTTCAGTTGTATACTTTCTGGAAGGTCCTTCTCGCCATCCATGGCTACAGGGACACTCGGTCATCCATGGCCAGCGCATAAGGGCAACTAAGGCTTCCGCCGGCGCCTGCGGGCTTCTCCGCTAAGCTAACACGTGCGAAGACAGTGTCTTCGGGCGCAAGCCAAGTTTTCTTTACTTATTTATAATTCTATCATAAGGACAGCCGCAGAAAACAGAGGTTGATGCTTGTTTATTAAATAATTAGTTTAAGGTTACGCCTAATAGCTACTCGGACTGGAATTAAGAGTAGCTGAAATGGGGTATGCTTTAAAAAGTATAGAATTAGAAACAGAGAAGAATTTGAACAAAGAATTAGTAACAAAGAAAGGAGCGTTGTTTTTTGACGTTTAGCAAATTACCCTACCTAAGTCCGAACCGTCAGGCATTACCTTTGGTTAAGGAATTAATTGCGAGGAGAGAGCTGCTTCGGATCGAGGTTCATCTGCATAACGGGGTTACCGTGATCGACTGCGGTGTGCATGTTCAAGGCGGCTGGGATGCGGGGAGGTTGTTTGCTGCTGTATGCCTCGGAGGGCTTGCTCATGTAAATTTGCATTGGTTAGACTTTAACGGGCTACGCTGGCCTGCGGTTGAAGTGCTTACTGATCATCCAGTCCGGGCTTGTTTGGCGTCTCAATATGCTGGTTGGCCAGTTAAGATAGGTAATTCGGTAGCATTAGGTTCGGGTCCAGGTCGCGCTATTATTCACAAAGGAACTCTGTTCGATACGATGGGTTATGAAGATCATTCTCAGACGGCAATTTTGTGTTTAGAAAGTGAGCTACTACCTTCTGAAGATATAGTCCTACAATTAATTAGAAGAGTTTGATTGTGAGCCAGCGGATCTCTACATTTTAGTAGCTCCTTGCGCATCTCAGGTTGGATCAGTTCAGATAGCGGCACGTGCCCTGGAAACAGGGTTAGCGAAGTTAATGGAACTGGGTTATGACTTGAAAAATATTGAATCCGGCTGGGGTATTTGTCCACTTCCCCCCGTTGCCAGTGACAATCTAATTGCTCTAGGACGCTCAAACGATGCGATTCTCTATGGCTCAACCGTACTTTATAACCTTTGTGACGATGATCTATCTCTTGCCTCCCTCGTGAAGCAGATTCCGTCCAGTTCGTATCGAGAGTATGGCCGATTATTTCTGGAAGTGTATAATGGGAATTTTTACGAGCTCGATCCTTTCATGTTCAGTCCTGCAGAAATATGGTTCTGTAATTCTAAGAGTGGTCGCTCGTTTCATGCTGGAGTCCTGCGTCCGGATCTTCTGAGTAATTCTTTCGAATTATGATATCATAACTTATTAATAGACTCAGTAAATTGACGTCAAGGAATTCATCGTGATATAGTAAATTTATGCTATCAAGGTGACTTTTAGGTCGTGGATTTGATTTTTCGCCTTTATTGTTTAGGGATAGAACTGTATTGTAACCCCAGACGTTGTCTGGGGTTGGTTATTTTACTTAATTTTTTGGCTTTAATAGGTGGTGGGATTTTAAGTAAGTAAGGATTTTTTGTTTTTCACTTGCTTCCACATGAATAAGGTGTTGAGGTTTTTGGGCAATAACTCCAGGCCATTTGGTATAAATGGTTTGGATATATATTTTTCGAGTGATTGGATCAGTATAACTAAGATGAATGATAAGAAACTGTGGCTTGATATCGGTTTGCAGAAAATCAACACTCTTTATGCTAAGGAGCAAACTTGTAGTGGTATCTCTAGGAATATCGTTAACCACAGTGTAATCATCAACAAGAATAGGCTCTTCTAGCAAGCTTTCGTCAAAGACGATAGTTTTACTGGAAAGGTTTGTAGCTGGATGATTTCCTACATTATTAAATTTAAATTCGAAACTAAGCTCGTGGGTTAGATGGATGGAAGGAGATTCTTTGAAGGTGAAATATGGACGTGCTGCTTCGCGCTGGGTCTGCCAGGTGATGACAGAGATAAAGACGGATACTATCGAGACGAAAGCAAAAATTGCTGTGGATATAGTCATAAAGATGCCTGACCAATTGCGTTTTTTTAGGTCCCAAGACATAGCTTCCCCCTATTCGGACGTATCTGTTGACTATATATATTGATCGTTTGTTTAAAAGATTCATCTTGACGGTGGTAAATAATTAGAAACCAAAGTGTATCAAAGGCTACCTGAAGATTTTGTTCGGGACATGATTTTAAAAGCGCCCAGCAAGGATATTATGAATACGCTGGCCAGAAGCGTTTTAGCTTTGTATACCTTTGACGATAATCCGGATGATACTTCCATGAAAAACGTCCTAAAACAGTGTCTAAGGTTGATTGCCTGCTTTCCGTCTTTAGCAGTCTATGGCTATCAAGCCTTCTCTCATTACCATGGAAACCAAAGCTTATATATTCACAGCCCACGCCCTGATTTGAGTATTGCTGAGAACATTCTTTCCATGTTGCGGCCGGATAGTAACTATACCAAGTTAGAGGCGTCACTGCTTGATCTTGCCCTTGTCCTGCACGCTGAACACGGAGGGGGTAACAATTCATCCTTTGTGACCCACGTCGTGACTTCTACAGGTACGGATACCTACTCTGCTATTGCTGCGGCAATTGGAGCACTTAAGGGACCGCGGCATGGAGGGGCGAATATAAAAGTTATCGAGATGTTTGACGATATCAAAGATAAATTGACGGATTGGAAAGATGATGAAGAGATTGAGCGCTATCTTACCCGAATCCTTTCTAAAGATGCTTTTGATCGGTCAGGTTTAATCTACGGAATTGGGCACGCAGTATACTCTGTTTCGGATCCTAGGGCCGTTATTCTCAAGAATTATGCTTGCCAACTTGCCCATGAAAAGGGACTGGAAGATGAATTTGAACTCTATGTAAAGGTTGAGGACATTGCCCCGCGGGTTATTAGTAAGCTAAGTACCATGTACAAAGGGGTAAGTGCCAATGTCGATTTCTTTTCAGGTTTTGTGTACAAAATGCTCAATATTCCTGTGGAAATGTTCACGCCGATTTTTGCAATTTCCAGAATCGTAGGTTGGAGTGCACATCGAATGGAGGAAATTGCCAATGCTGGAAAAATTATTAGACCTGCCTATAAAAGCGTGGCTCCTAAAAGACAATATATTAGAATGAACGAAAGATTGTAAAAAATCGGAAAATACTGTAACGCGGAGCGGAAATTCTCTTCTTTTACTTCTTAGGCGAAGTTTAAGAAGGGAATTTCTTTGTGATGTAGAAATAACGGATAGCACAAAGAAGTAGGATGGTGGAATTATATGGGATTAGCAGCAATCTTTATGACAAGTATGTTAATGGGTTTTTTCGGAGCTATTGTGCCAGGACCTTTGCTTACAGTTACCATCAATGAAAGTCTGAGGCGTGGTGCTAAGGCTGGACCTCAAATTGCTTCCGGCCATGCGCTAGTAGAACTTGCCTTAGTGGTGGCGATTTTCTATGGCTTGGGAACCTATATCACTTGGCCAGTTGTAAAAGGAACGATCGGAATCGTAGGGGGGTTATTCCTTTTTTGGATGGCGTACGGAATTTTGAAAGAGTCCTTTAATTCTGTAGTCCTTGATTTTTCGGGAGAGACAACGGCTAAAGGTCTTCGGCCTTGGGTTTCAGGTATTACTGTAACTGCCTCAAATCCTTATTGGTTTCTGTGGTGGGCGACCGCTGGCGCTGGTTCATTGATGCTTGCTGCAAACTATGGTATTATTGGAGCCATCTGCTTTTATTTAGGACATATTATAGCGGATTATATTTGGTTTACGTTTGTGGCATTCACTGTTGCTAGAGGAAAGAAACTCTTTACGCCTTTGGTGTATCGCTTTGTTTTAGGAGTCTGTGGACTTTTTTTAGTCGGTTTAGCGGGTTATTTTGTTTATTCTGGGGCAGGTTTCTTAATGTCTTTCAGAGCTTAAATCTGTGCACTCGACATTTGTCGTATCCAATCTGTATGACACAAGATGAAAGTTCTAAGAGTTTGTAACTTTTTTCTCATGTAGGAAAAAATAAAGGATTTTGGGCTCATCTGTAGAAATTAATTATTATTATGCAAAGATAATCCATCTTGTTGTTTAGGTCTATATCTAATGGTTTAGAGCCCTTATTAGGCATAAACAGGCAACTGGATCCTATAGAAAGAATGGAGTGGAGATTAAACGTTGAATGATAAGCTTAATACCTCAGGTTCTGTCATAAGATATGGAATAAGACTTAAGTTACTGCTGGGTTTTTTTGTTGTACTCCTACTTACACTACTTGTGGGAGGCGTGGGCTATTACGGTGTCTATAAGATCAATCTGGAAGCGGAAGATCTAGGGGAGCATTGGTTGAAAGCAACAAGTTCCTTGGCAAAAGTTGTTGCTAACACAGAAGACACTCGGCGCTATCTTTTAGCAGGATTTCTGATGCGTGCAGATGAGAAAACGTTTCAAGATAATAAAGCTCAATTCGCAATTATAAAAGTGAAATGGGAGCAAGATTTTGCCGAATATAATAACTATGTAACGACGACTGAGGGAATAGCCAAAAGCGAGGCAATGAGGAAATCGTTTGATGAGTACATAGACGATGCCGAGCAAGTTTGGATGTTAACTCAGTTAGGTCAGGATGTTGAGGCTAGACCCATCTTAACTCAAAAGAGTAAAGAAAGCTTTGACCAACTGCTTAAGGATATGGAAGCTCAGATGGAGTTTATGGTTCAAGGAGGGGTCGAAGCTACCCATCATGCACAGACTACTGAAAACTCTGTAATGAGATTGCTTATTATTTTTGTTACGCTTGCCTTGATTGTTGGAGCAACTTTGGCGATTATGATTGCAAGACATATTAGCCGCCCTCTTGTTTCTGTGACGAAGGTAGCTCAAGCCGTTGCAGCTGGAGACTTGAACATTAAGATGCCGAAGATTAGAAATCATGATGAAATCGGCGTTCTCACTCAAGCTGTCAGTGAGATGGTAGATTCACTTCGAGACGTCATTAGGGAAGTACTAACACAGTCAGAAGGTGTGGCAGCAACCAGTCAAGAATTATCGGCTGCGGCGGAGGAAGCAACTGCTGCCAGTGAACAAATTTCAGATTCTATAGCGCAGCTCGCAGCAGGTGCCACAGATCAAGCCATGTCTGTGAGAAATACTGGTCTGGTCATCGAACAGTTGTCTGAAAGCGCCCAACAGGTAGCGGTCAATGCAGAGGTTGTTAATCAAAGTAGTGGAAAGGCAGCCAAAGCGGCTCAGGTGGGGGCTCTTCAGGCAGAAAATGCAGTCCGCAAAATTGAACAGATCCGTGACGTTTCCCTTCAGACAGCAGAAACCGTTTTTAAATTGGGTGACCAATCCAAAAAGATCGGGCAAATTGTAGATGTCATCAAAGGAATTGCTGATCAGACGAATCTATTGGCGTTAAATGCAGCGATTGAGGCTGCTCGAGCGGGTGAGAATGGGAGAGGCTTTGCAGTGGTTGCTGAAGAGGTCCGGAAGTTGGCGGAACAGTCATCCCTTTCAGCAACTCAGATCGCAAGCTTAATCGGTGATATTCAACAAGAGACAGAACGGGCCGTCGGATTGATGGATAAAGGGAAGGAAGAAGTGGACTCTGGAGTAGAAGCTGTTAATTTGGCGGGAGTATCCTTCCATACTATTGTAGGTGAAATAGATATCGTCGTTGATCAGATTAGGCTGGTAACAGCTGCTGCTCAACAAATGGCCAGTGGTGCTGCTCAAACCGTGAAATCCGTAGAGGGGATTGGGGTCATTGCTGAGCAAAGCTCCGCCAGTGCCGAAGAGATTTCTGCTACGTCAGAGGAACAAGCTGCCACCATGGTTTCGGTGAGTCAATCTGCAGAAGCCTTGGCTAAGCTTGGGGAGAGCCTTAAGAAAGCTGTTGACAAATTTAAAGTGTAGGTTAAGATCACCAATGCCAGCAAAATTATGGTTGGGTAAACCAACAGCGAGGTTTTGATGAACGGCGTTCCAAGACAAGCCGTTGGCTTTTATAATCGACTTTGGGTTGATCTTTTATGTTAATCAAAGTAATGCCCCAGAGCTTTTAGCTTTGGGGCATTTTTTATTTAAAGGAACTTACTTCAGATAAACCCTATTTCAACCGATAATCTTAATTGTAACAGGTAGACAAGATTTACGCGAATTCGACATTTAGAGTGTGCGATAATAGAAATTAATAGAGAGTGGTGAGGGGTTATGGTGTAATATCAACTTGACAGGAGATTTAAATGAACATTCCAGTGATTGTTATGCTCTTGCAAGGAATACCTGAAGGAACTGCAATTACAACTCTTGCTTTTGTAATTTCTGGAATTCCCCTAAAACTTAATAAGATTCTATTGATCGGGACTGCTTTAACCGTTTGCGCGTATGTAGTGAGACTGTTTCCTATTCCTTTTGGGCTTCATACTATCTTATTAATGTTTTTATTATTTATAGTTCTAACTATATTAAGTAAGAGGGATATCGGTCTATCCTTTATGGCAAGTTTATTGAGTTGCTTAGCTCTAATAATATTTGAGACTGCTTGCTTTTCTTTGTTAAAGCCTGTTTTTAGTATAATACCGAAAACTTTATCTACTTACCATGCTGATAGCGTTTAGTGGGAGAGGTTGTGTGATCTATAAAAATTCCATTTATTGCTTTACTATTACAAGGAATACCTGAAGAAACTGCCTTAGTCACTTTAGCTTATGTAATTGCCAAAATACCTTTGAAATGGGAAAGAATTATTTTATTTGGAATTGTTTTAGCATTAATTTCGTATGTAATGAGATTGTTTACCATCCCTTTTGGAATTCATACCATTATACAAATCATGCTATTGTTTTCAGTTTTAACTTGGATTGGCAAGGGGGATTTTAGTTTGTCCCTTATTGCAAGTTTATTGAGTTTTTTAGTTTTAGCAATTGTTGAATTTGTTTGCCTATCCTTGCTAATGCCTGTTTTTGGAGTAACCCCTGAAACGTTATTCTCTAACTTAGTAATAAGGATTGCGATAACAGAACCTCAAGTATTTCTTATGTTTATCTCTGCTTATTTATTAAATAAACTTATACAAAAGAGGCAGTATGAATGAATTTTACTGAAAATATTAGTAATAAACTTACTGAAGTAATAACAAATGAACTAAATTATAACGAAGATAAAAAGGTAATTATTGCATATGCCATAGAAACTGCACTATTATTCGTCTTAGGCTCATTTTTCTTGATGATTTTAGGATATTATTTTAATGCATTAATGCCGACTGTTATTGCTGCCATTTTCGGTGGCTTATTACGAAAAGTATCAGGAGGGGCACATTTTGATTCTCCAGTAAAATGTTTGGCCTTTGGTACTATAGTTTATAGTTCTATAGGAGTTTTTGTAAAAAAATATGTCGAATATGACTTAACTAATGAGTATGTTCTTTTCTTTGTTTTGTTTATTTCTTTATTACTAGTAGCTTTCCTAGCTCCCGTAGACAGTGAATCAAAGCCAATCCATTCTAGTAGTCTAAAATTCAAACTTAAGATTTCATCAATCGTTTTCGTAATTATTTCATTCATAGTAATTTCTTTTGTCGATAATAAATTAGTAAGTGTTAGTGTAGTCTTAGGGGTGGTTTACCAAAGCCTAACCTTGCTACCTATTTTTAATAGAAGAGGAGGTGAGTGTAGACTATGAAAAGGTATTTCTTTGCTACAATTGCGTCCCTACTAATGCTCTTAGCCAGTGCAACCTCCGTTTTTGCGTGTGCTATCTGGGCATATCAACCCAAAACGCCGAAAGCATTGCAAAAGTAATCAGGAATTTAGCAGTCGCGTAAACAGTATCTGGTAGTCAACAATATAAAAGCTGGGTTGGATATCCCAGCTTTTATATTGTTTAAGTATTTATAAGCTTTTTTATTTTAAATATCTTTCGTGGAGGACAATTTGATGGGTTTTAATATTAGAGATATCTTAAAAAAGCAATCTATTATTCAATTGACTTTATTAAAAGTTATATTGAGTATCCTTGTTTTTCTTATCCTATTTATACTTCTCTATGGACAGAATTTTTGGGAGAAACAAACCCTAAAATTTAATTATGATTTATTATTAAGTGCTTTAAATGTACAAACGAGAATACAATCTCAGATTTTAACTGTAGAAGAATTTAAAAAAGATAAAAACTTAACGAAGAATGATAAGGCGTTAAAAATAGAAGGTATTATACAATTTATAATTAATAACAATAAGAATAATGATTATATTATAGGTTACTATGATAATGATTTAGATTTAATAGTTAAAAATCAATATAATAATATTTCATTTGATCAAATTCGTTCTGCAGTATTATCATATGACGAATTTAATAACATATCAAACAGTAATAATGTTAGACTCATTCTACCAATATATGATGAGGGAAAAATAGTTGGCTCTGTTTGGGCCCATGCGCAGAATGCTGATTTAGTATTAATGTCTTTTAATGAATTGAGTGCAATAGTAATATTAGCTTTAAGTTTATCAGCACTAATTATAATTTCAATCAGAAAACATATGAAACAGATTGAATCATATTTAGAAAAATTTTGCAACATTATCATTAATAATGATAGCAAACATGAAAATATTTTAATCAAACTACCAGAATTAAAACCTGTTCTAAATAAAATCACTGGTTACACAAATGATTTAAAACAGATGAACATAACCTTGGAATCATCAAAACTTAACATCATCAAAATTATGGAAGGAATCTCAGACGGTTTTTATGCCTTAGACCGTAACTGGAAGTTTACGTTCGTTAACAAGGAAACAAAAAAGTTCATTAACGGGAATAACACTGAACTAATCGGAAAAAGTATCTGGGAAGTATTCCCGCAGATTAAAGATTCCCTAACATATCGTAAAATGCAAGAAGCGATGTCTCAAAATGAATCGGTTCACTGGGAGGCCGGGGGCTTTGCACATCCTGATCAAAACCATGAATATCATGCTTATCCGTATAAGGAAGGNNTGGGAAGATTAGAAAGACTCAATCTTATAGGTCAATTAGCAGCGGGGATTAGTCATGAGATTAGAAATCCCCTTACTACGGTAAAGGGATTTCTACAGTTAATGGGGTCGAAATCTAAATACGCTCAAGAAAAAGAGTATATGGATTTGATGATATCGGAGATTGACCGTGCCAATTCGATCATTACCGATTTTTTATCATTGGCTAAATCGAATAGTGAGAATATTTTATCCGGTAATATTAACGATGTGATTAATAAAGTATTTCCGATGCTCCAGGCAGATGCCTTCAATAGCAATAAAGAAGTAGCAACAGATCTAGAACTATTACCTGATATCATGATCAACGAAAACGAAATCAAACAGCTCATCCTAAATTTAGTGCGCAATGGGTTGGAGGTTACGAATGAACATGGAAGTGTCATTATTTGTACATATTTTAAGGGAGATAGAGTTGTCTTAGCTATCAGGGACCAAGGGAATGGCATTCCTATTGAAATACAGGAGAAAATAGGCACTCCATTTTTCACGACTAAAGAAACTGGAACTGGACTAGGGCTGGCCATTTCCATGGGAATTGCTCAAAGGCATAATGCGGTCTTTGAGTTTGAAACAGGAAAAAATGGTACGACCTTTTATACACTTTTTCCTACCTGTAAATTGATAATAGATTAATTTAAATCAAAAAGTTCACGGAGTTCCTTTTCCGATAATTTCGAGAGCATGGTTTCTCCCGGTTGGATGACTGAGTCGATGAGGGTCTTTTTTTTGGCTTGTAAGGCGTTAATTTTTTCTTCGACCGTTCCCTGAGTAATGAGTTTGATCACCTGTACGGCGCTTGTTTGGCCGATACGGTGTGCTCTGTCCGTAGCTTGGTCTTCAACAGCGGGGTTCCACCATGGGTCATAATGAATGACCATATCTGCACCGGTTAGATTTAATCCTGTGCCGCCTGCTTTGAGAGAAATCAAAAAGACCTTACCTTGCCCATTGTTAAAGGAATTGGCCATTCTTAAACGTTCAGCTGCTTTTGTTATGCCCGAAAGATAGAAGTATTCGATGCCCTCAGAGATGAGATGTCCTTGAATGATATCCAGCATGGTCGTGAATTGAGAGAAAACTAGAATCCTGTGACCGCTGTCTAAGGCGTCAGTAAGGATTTCCTCTAAGAGAAGCATCTTGCCGCTCTCACCGGTGTAATTATCGATGAACATTGACGGGTGACAGCAAATCTGCCGGAGCCTAGTTAGTGCAGCAAGAATTTTCATGTGGCTTTTGTTAAACCCCACTGAGGCAATTTCCTGAGCTATTTGACCTTTCGCTTCCTGCAAATAGGCGAGGTAGAGCTTTTTCTGTTCTTCTGTCAAGGAAGCACTTAGCTGGGTTTCGATCTTGTCCGGCAGTTCTTTTAAGACATCTTTTTTCAATCGCCTTAGAATGAAAGGGTTAATATGTCGACTTAGTTCGGTAAGAATATTTGAGTCTTCCCCTTTAATTATGGGGATTTCAAATTTTTTGCGGAAGTCCTGGTGGGAGAGGAGATAACCAGGCATAATAAAATTAAAGAGGGACCAAAGTTCGGAAAGCGAGTTTTCAATGGGCGTCCCGGTAAGTGCAAAATAGCTTTTGGCCTTAATTTGCTGGACAGATTTTGCGTTCAGAGTTTGTGGGTTTTTGGTGTGTTGGGCTTCATCCAAAAAACAGTAGGAAAAGTCTAATTTAGCAAATTCATCGATGTCCCGCCGAAGTATAGGATATGAAGTAACGACTAGATCACACTGATCATCTATTTCGGACAATTGCGTCTGTCTTTCCTGGGGATTGCCCTCCACGACAAGGACTCGAAGAGTAGGGGTGAATTTCTTCGCTTCTTCTTGCCAGTTATAGATCAACGAGGTGGGAGCAATAACCAAAGCAGGGGCAGAGGTGGTCAATTTTGCGGATAGAATGAAGGCCAGAACTTGCAAAGTCTTACCCAGCCCCATATCGTCGGCGAGGATTCCTCCAAGACCATAGGATGCTAATGTTTTAAGCCATTGAAATCCAGTCTTCTGGTAGTCTCTTAAGATATGATGCAACTCATCAGGTATTTCAAATTCTCCGTCTTGAGGCTCTAAGATGCTTTGCACTAATTGCTTAAAGGCTTTATTGCGTTGCACTCCAGGTAAGTTGGCTTGGCGCAGAAAGCTATCTATATACATGGCACGGTACTTAGGCAGATTGAGCAGTTTTTCATTCAGATCTGAGGCTTTAAGGTCTAAATTTTCAATGAGTTGGGCGACAGCGTTCATCTCCGGCTGATTTAGATCGAGGAAAGATCCATCGCGAAGGCGATGGTATTTTTTCTTTAAATGTAGAGAATGAAAGATATCCGATAATTCATTTTGATCGATATCAGTATATTGAAAGGATATTTCCAAGATATCTAAAGTTTCGTCTAAGCGAACTTGGCCGGAAAACGTCGTAGAGGTGCGGATTTTGAGCCTGAATTGATCCGAATAATAGAGTTCTGCAAGGTCTCTCAGTTGAGGAAGCCAATTGACGGTAAAATCAAAGATTTTATCATCGTCTTCAAGGTAAATTTTCCCTTTAGATACGATAAAATCGGCGTGTTCCAGAATGTTGAGGATCATTCGTTCCTGATTGACAGAACGGATGAGAATAACATCGCTGGCAGCGGACTCGTTACTAGTATCCCGGGTCGCAGAAAATGGATTAATGATGGTCTCTCCATAGTGGAATTCTAAACGAGCTGTGATGCCCATCTCGTTAGAACGATCAAAATAGATTTTGGCTTGTAAGCTTTCTTGAGTAAATTTATCTTCTAGGACAGGATCAATGATTACGGGACCTAATTTCCCGATTAAGGGCAGGGCTTCTGAGGCGAAAAGCTCCTTCTGGGCTGCTGGAATCACAATATTGGTCACGGATCCTTGGCGAAGGGCTGACAGGAGAGGTAAAAGGAGTTCTTTTTGGTTGGGGGAAGCTTGATGGATTTTAGCTTGGTAAACGTAGTAACTCCCATCATCCGTCAGTTGGAGGGGCATTTCTTCAGTTTCGAGTGTTAATGCCAGATCCTGACCTTGTGA
>DOPS01000185.1:0-15753 GCA_003512645.1 Desulfosporosinus sp. | reverse complement strand
AATTTTTGTTTGGGAAAATATTATCCAAAAGGCTGAACAAACGGTTGCAGAAAATCCGAAATAGAGAATGAACTATAATTACACCATTTTGCAAATGAAACAGTAGTCCCAACACACCAATTCTCAGGATTTTAGCAGAAAACCAGACGGTTTCTAACATACCTATGTTAAAAACCGTCTGGTTTACAATGCGCTTTTGTTCAGTTCAGTAAAAAATCAAGTGCGTTGATTTGACGAATCCCGTTATGGGAAGTGGGACTAAGCATATTAGGAATAATTGACGCCGCGCACCTTTAATTTTTGATTCTTTAAAAGCAAAAATAGATACCATTGCCAGTACGATGGTATCTAGCAAATTTATTATCAGTCTCAAAATTACTCCTCCTTTTGAAAATTTATGACCTAGCAGTTTCGTATAATTGCTATCGGCATGGATGCCATGAAAAAGGGCCATAGGCTTTGCTAATCACAGGGGTGGTTGAAGTATATAAAATCTACTCCACCCTGTTCCCTCGGTATTTTCTCACTACTCCCATCGACACTAATGAAGTTTTCCTTTCCCTGGAGCTTTAGTATGAACTTTTGCAGTACCTCCCTGTTCTTGAACTCTTTCTCCTTGCCCACCAATTGACCTTTTCTATTAACCTCAGTCCATTTTAAAACTATCATCTTTCATTCTCACCCTTCATTTTTTCTTTAGGTTTCTGTCAAGGTGATCTAATGTGTTCTGCTTTTCTAAGGTGATCAGAGTTATCTAATCTTTCGGTTTTTTAATATCTTATTAAGGAAAAGGCCTTCGGGGAAGCATAGACAGGCCTGCTCTGCTTTCTAGAATACATTTAAATCCACTTCCTTTTAGGCCCAACCTTTACTGATCAATTCCCCAGTTAACACCGTAAATCAATTTCATCAGGCTTAGGAAGATCAATAACAGACCAAATAATAACATTCCTAAAACCGAAGAATCAAATGCTCCTATGATAAGTGAAAGGATCGAATCCCAGATATTTTCGCGAACAGAGTTCGTTCTCCATATTTTTGCTCCCCAAATAACGAACCCTATTCCAACAATTAGCATAAAAACGTAGAGAAGTATCATAGCTAATTCCTCTCGTAATTTTATTGATTATTACTTGAACCACTTATCTTCGAGTTTGCGGATAAAGACTATTGCGATGAATAAAGCAAGATAGCCTAGCCAGTTATTCAATCGTTCCAAAGTGCTTACAGCTACAACGAGAATAATCACAATTAGAATTAACTTGATATGTCTCAACTGCTTCACCTATTTCATTGCATAATCTACTTAAAGTATATTATGTCTCTCAGTGTAAAAACTTTATTGATAATCCCAAGACGCTGAGCTGGCGTTTCAACTGCACCATTCTTAGTCTTTACCGTCAGACAGAAATTATAAAAGGTCCTTAGAATTGTCAGTGCATACTGAGCATACTTAGGATTACAGTTGGCGTAAATATAGCTTTTGCCTTCTCCACGAGCAGTCATAAGAGGTCTTTCCAAGACGGAAAAAACCCGCTGGTCAAAATTACTTCATGGAGAAGAGGGCGAAAAAAAGGCAGCACGGTGGTGCGAAAGGTGTGGGTACCAGCGGCGGTATCGTAACTGCTCCGGCTTACGTTATATTTGGTTCAGGAGATTTTAGCAAGCTCAAACCTGGCGATGTATTGGTAGCCGTAACGACCACCTCGGCCTGGACTCCATTGTTTGCATCGGCTTCCGCAGTCGTCACCGATATCGGAGGGCCGCTCAGCCACAGCAGTATTGTAGCTCGCGAGTATGGCATCCCGGCGGTCATGGCCACTCGCTAAGCCACCCGTTCCATCAAAACCGGACAGATGGTTACTGTAGATGGGACCAAAGGAACGGTGACATTGGATGAAAACTCGTAACCCTACGGATTTTAAGTTTTAATCTTCTGGTATTTTCCTCAGCTATGGATTGGTATTGCCGGTTATGCTGTTTGTTTCCCGTAAAATAAACATATCGTTCATTACGATTATCGGAATTTAGTGTTGCATAAACGTCAGATTATGTCTTGTTAATTCGTCTTAAATAACTAGAAGGAGTGTGTTATGAAGAAACTTAGAATCGTTTTAGTGATGCTTATACTTGCATTGATTGTGTCAGGTTGCTCTAATTCTGGGGTTAGTCCACAAATTGAATCAAAGGGAAATACGGTTACAGCTCAGTACGCTATCGATTATGATACTTTTACCACTGCCATGAGAGCAAAAGGTTACTCACTTGAGGAACTACAACCCTCTCAGAATGAGATTAAGTTCTTCAGTGTGACTGCAAAATCTATCAAGGTTAATGGCGACCTTATTTTTATCTACGAGTTTACAGATAACGCCATTGCAAAATCCGAATCACAAAGAATTACTAGCGATGGACAAATTGGCAACAGTATGATTGATTGGATTGATAAGCCTCACTTTTATCTACAAGGCAGAATAATTGTAGGTTATATCGGAAGCAATAAAACAATATTGGATGATTTGGCAAAGATTATCGGGGACCCGATTACTGCTACCTAATTTGACAATAGCAGAATGTTGAAAAGTGTACTAATAGGGGGTAAACCCTATTAGTCATGGAGAAAATAAACAGTAAAATATAACTGAGCCAAAAAGAAAAAACCAGATAACTGCTGCCTGGTTTGATTTTATTATGAGCTAATTAGCTTTTCAGTTTACATCAATTTTTTAGAATCTTACGCTAAAAGTAGAACCTTTGCCTAGGACGCTTTCTACCTCTACTTGGCCGCCATTTTTTTCAGTTAACTGTTTAACAATGGCTAATCCTAGACCTGTACCACCCGTTTCACGGCTTCGATCCTTATCTACTCGGTAAAACCTGTCCCAAATATGGGGCAGATCTCTTTCAGGAATTCCGAGCCCAGAGTCACTTATTGATATGCTAATCATTTCCGCACACTCTTTTAACAATATCGATACATTTCCGCCTTGTGGTGAATACTTAATAGCATTATCCACTAAGTTTACTATGATTTGCTTGAAGGAATTTCTATCGATTTTTAAGAAAATAGATTTTTCTTCAGATATGACTTCAATACTGATAGAATTTTCTCCAACCCTCGCATTGAAGCTTGTTAACACATTTTCAATAAACTCTTTTAGCTCGATATTCTCAGGGTACAGAGGAATCTCCTCTTCTGATCTGGACAAAATTAGAAGGTTATTAACCAACTGAGCTAACCGATCGGTTTCATCATTAATAATCGTTAGAAATCTTTGCTGGGCCTCGGGGGTTTTGCCCTTGTTATCAATTAATGCTTCAACAAATCCTTTGATCGAGGTTAAGGGGCTTCTTAATTCGTGAGATACATTGGCAACAAATTCTTTCATTCTTTCCTCATTGGCTTCAACCTTACTCGACATATCGTTAAAAGTTTTTCCTAGCTGGTTTATTTCTTCAATTCTCGTATCCGTCGGAACAGTGACCTGCTTTTGACCTTTTGCTATTGATTTTGAAGCTTCGGTAATGGTCAATATAGGCCTAGAAAGACGCCTCGATAGTATTACCCCTATTAGAAAAGCAATGGCTAACGAAATAATCCCCGCTGTCAAGACCATTTGAGAAAGGCTGGCTAAAGCTTTATTAATTCCTTGAATTGGAGAGTAAAGAATTATGGCCCCGATTACCCTTTCCTCTTGTAAAATAGGGATTATTACCCGAATAACTGGTTCCTGAAAATATTGAGATTGCCCTTTACGTACAGATATACTGCCTGATTGCAGGTTGCTAAGTTCTGAAGCCTCTAAATAATTCCCTTCGCAGTAGTCATGATTTGCGGCGGCAGCTATAACCGCTCCTTTTTTATCGACTACCCAGACCTCAGTCCCCAAGTTCAAGTCCAAACGGTTAACCAGATTGACAAAATCATGGGGGTCCACTTTTTCAACGAGAAAGGGCTTAACCACCTGGGCAATATCCTGCCCTTTAATAGTTAGCTCCCTTTCTTTCTGCTCAAAAAGGTAGTTATTAAACATAAACGATAAGCTTACCCCTATGACAACCAAACTTATTACGACGATAAGGATATAGGAGCCAATCAGCCTCGTAAAAATGGTTTTCATTGATTTGGCACCTCAAAGCTATACCCAATTCCCCTCACTGTATGAATGAAAATGTGGTTTTTTTCTTCATTATTGATTTTTTTCCTCAGCCGTTTTACGGCTGAATCTACTGCCCTAGTATCGCCTACATAGTCAAAACCCCATACTTTATTCACTAATTGTTCCCTAGTAAAGACTTGCCCCCTATTTCGGGTTAAAAAAGCCAATAAATCAAATTCTTTAGCGGTTAAGTCAACCTCCAGCCCGTTTAAGAGAACCTGATACTTTTTAAAATTAATTTGAAGCCCTGGTAAGTTAAGAAAATCATCGGAAATACTATTCCCTGTATCGGTGGACTCCGCAAATCCTTTTTTTGCTTCCTTACCTATTAAGCTTCTTCTAATTTGCGCTTTAACCCTAGCCAAGAGTTCTCTGGGACTAAAGGGCTTCGTTATATAATCTTCCGCTCCTAATTCAAGGCCAAGAATTTTATCAATTTCTTCCCCTTTTGCAGAAACCATGATAATAGGCACTTGACAGAAGGTTCTTATCTGCTTGCAAACTTCCCAACCATTTAGTACTGGCAGCATTATATCTAACAACACTAAAGAGGGTTTATCCGTTTGGACTTTCTCTATTACCTGAAGACCATTTTCAGCATGAATAACGATGAATTCTTCTTCCAAATAAACCTGTATTAATTCCCTAATTAAAGGGTCATCATCCACTACGAGGATCTTTAACCTGTCTTCCACATTAAAACCCCCTTCCAATAATACTACTCAAGGTGGACTCGACGGCCAATTGCTTGTAAGTGACCATAAAGTTATTTCTTTCTTCACTGATACGATTCAGACCATATCCTCTTGCATATTTTCGTTACTATTGCCTTGGTGCCCAGAGCATTACAGAGACACCAATCATACAGATTAAAGCTCCAATCCAATCGTAAACATCAGGTGTTTTANNAAGAATAAGTCCACCGATAATTCCGTACCATACTGGCTTGGCCTCACGTAACCAAAGCCAAACTAAATATCCCCCACCGATTTCTGCTAACCCAGCTAGAAGAAAAAGAATTATTGTACTAAACATAAATTCAACCCTTTGTAATAGCATATTTTATGTATTTCTATTATAAGTTATCAGCTCAACTATTACCAAAACAATTACTCTCGCTTATTTTTTACTCCACCCGTAAATTCAGCTTGCGATCGGCCCAATTTAATAACAAACACTTGCCTAAAGAGTTTGTTAACCCTACTAATACGTAAGAAATCAGAAAAATAATCTTTAAACACATAACATAAAACACGGAAAACCCTAAATGGGTTCTCCGTGTTCGCTCTCTATATGGATCTTTCTAAAGCGAAGTTCTTACCACATTCCTCCATAGTAACTAGCTCCGCCCCAACCACATCCATAACCGTAACCGTTGCCATAACCTGGAGCANNGAGATCTCTCCTGCTTCTGCATATTTATCCACGATCTGCTTCTGAGTCTCTGTTATTTGTTTGTTGAGTGCATCGATTTCCGCTTTTTGTTGATCCGAAATAGCTGCGTATGTAGGAACAGCAACCAAAGCGAGAATAAATACCGAAGCAAAAATAATTGATAACCTTCTTTTCATTTCATTGCACCTCCTTTCCATTGTCTTTACTAGTATAAACAAGTTTCTTTACAGGAAAATCACGGTAGATTAACATTTTTGTAACATTATAAGTTCATAAAACAAATTCAAATATAAGGTAAAAAAACTGGGCATTGCGCCCAGTTTAACTTATCAGCAAGTTTTATCATTCATGACCAGATTGGCTACCTGACATATGATTCTCAGACATATTAGTATTATGGTTCTCGTTGTGATTAGTGTTATAACCATTTCCGTTCATACTATTATGCAATTGTTGGTGTTGTTGGGGATTCATATTAGAATGTCCATCATTGTAATAATATTGATTGGGTTGCCCTGTGGTGACGGGTGCAGAGGTAACGGTTTTTGCAGGAACGGTTACAGGGGTACTTGCTGGGGTAGCAACCGGAGCAGCAACTGGAGTAACAGCCGGAGCAGCGGCCGGAGCAACAGCTGGAGTAGCAGCCGGAGCAACAGTCGGTGCAACAGCCGGTGCAACACCGGAATTCGTGTTCATGACCATTGGATTAGGATCGTTTTTAATCCATTCGGCTATCTTTTGCTGATAATCCGTGGAGGTGGCAGCACCGGCTACACCGACTGCTCCAACTATTAAACCAAGTGATAAGGCACTTACCATGAATGTGTTTTTAATGCTTCTCATGAAAATCATCCTTCCATTATAAATCTTTGATTACAACAATGTGTTGTTCATCCAGTTATTCGTTAAGGCAGACTATTTTTTGAGGGTAGGTTAAAAAACTTTTTAAATTTTAGATATAGTATAGAGTTGTTATTTTACGCCCACGTCACAGATTCTTAACATTTTTGTTAAATAGTCACCTTTTTTATACATAGAAACCAAAAAAACTTGACAATCATATTATTAACGACTAATATAACGATATAAATATTAGCGCCCACTAATATATCAGGAGGGGGTAATGGATATGGATTATATGGATATCAAGGTTAAATTTGTTAAAGGATTTGCAGATCGAACACGTCTTCAAATATTGGAGTCAATAAAACACCAAGAAAAAACGGTATTGCAAATTGTCGATGAAATTAACGGAAACCAATCGAATGTTTCACAACATTTAGCCTGTTTAAAAGGGTGCGGCATCGTGACATCACGTCAAGAGGGTAAATTCATTTACTATTCGCTGCGTGATGAACAGGTCAGAAGCCTGCTTAATATGTTCGATGCTGTCTTAGGCGATGTGGAACAGCAAGTCGCCGCCTGTGACAAAAATGAAAAATGTCTTTGTGGAAAGGGTGAAATTAAATGTTTAACCAACCGAAAAAAGATATCTCTTTAGAAGCTAATAACTGTTCTTGTTGCGAACAAGATACTAAGAATATGTTTCCGATACTATTGGAAACGACTGCCCCTAAGACTTCAAACTGCAGTTGCTGCGAACCAATTGAAGAATCTGACAGCCACGATAAAAAGGCTGAACTTATACAATTTCCAGTCTCCACTGTGAAGAAACAAGCAAGTACTCCACTTACCATGATTGAATCGCCTAACAGCGGTTGTTGTAGTGATGATTCATGCGGTGTCGAGGACAGAGAACTTGATAACAATGAGGTGCTTTCTGGGCACATTTTAGAGTTTCAAGCTGAAGGTATGGACTGTCCGGTCTGTGCCCAGACTATTGAGAAAAGTTTAATTAAGATTTCTGGTGTAAATCATGCTAAGGTCAACTATAGTACTTCAAAAATGCAAGTTGCGGTGGATAATGGGGCACTCCTGGAAAGTATCCAAAAACACGTTCAGAAACTCGGATTCAAGGTCACACCGATTACACAAACTAAGAAAAAGGGTCAAACATTCAATATCGAAGGAATGGATTGCGGAGTTTGTGCCAAAACCCTGGAAAAACATCTCAGAACCTTACCGTCGGTAAGAGAAGTAAGTGTTAATTTTTCAACTGGTAAGATGCACATTGTCCATGATATGACTATAGAAGAAGTCATTAAAGCAGTGTCTAAATCAGGATATAAGGCTAGCCTGGTATCGAGAAGTAAAGAAAAAACGATTATTCCGGTTCCAGCTACAAAGAAATTCAGCTTATCTTCAAACGCAATTTCAGGTATTCTCTTAGTTTTGGGATATCTTGGTGCCTTAACCCACGTTCCACAGTTAATTTCTATACTGCTCTATGCAGCATCGATAGTAATAGGCGGCTATAAACCTGCCAGAAGTGCCTATTACGCTGTTAAAAGTAAATCATTAGACATGAACGTACTCATGACAACCGCTGCTTTTGGTGCGGCAATTATTGGGCAATGGTTGGAGGCGGCAACGGTAGTTTGGCTCTTTTCGCTGGGCACTACCCTGCAAACAAAAACGCTTGCTAAAACAAGAGACTCGATTCGTAATTTAATGAGCTTAACGCCACCTGAAGCCTGGTTAAAAATAGACCAAGATTTAGTCCGTACTTCAGTTGACGATATCTCTATAGGCGATACGATAGTTATTAAGCCTGGTGAAAAAATCCCCCTAGATGGGGAAATTGTCTCTGGAACCTCAAGTATTAATCAGGCTACGATTACTGGTGAGTCCGTTCCTGTAGATAAAAGTGAAGGTGACACAGTGTATGCCGGAACAATCAACGAGAACGGTTCTCTTGAAGTAAAGGTTACTAAATTGATTGAAGATACGACAATCGCCAAAATCATTCACTTGGTTGAAGAGGCACAAGGGAAAAAGGCTGAAACACAAGCCATAGTTGACCGTTTTGCCAAGATTTACACGCCTATTGTATTTGTTTTGGCAATGCTGACAATTGTCGTTCCACCTTTGTTAGGATTAGGGACATGGAGTGATTGGTTTTATAGAGGCTTAGAGTTACTTGTTATCGCTTGCCCTTGTGCCTTGGTTATTTCTACTCCTGTGGCAATTGTATCGGCAATCGGCAATGCAGCAAAAAATGGAGTCTTGATTAAAGGGGGAACTTTCTTAGAGGTTGCCGGCACTATCAAGGCGATTGCTTTTGACAAAACAGGGACTCTCACCGCCGGCAAACCAAAAGTCTCCAAAATCATTACGTTTAAAGGTTCTGAGCAAGAGATTATAAGTGTTGCCAGAACCATTGAGGAACACTCTCAACACCCGATTGCGTTAGCTATTATGGACTATGCCAAAGCTAATAACATTTCTAGCCAAAAGGCAGACTCCTTCAAGGCAATCGTAGGTAAAGGAGCACAAGCTTCCATAGAGGGAACAGAATATTTTGTGGGTAAACCGCGTTTATTCCGCGAACTGGGACTATCCATTGAGCGTGAAGTACAAGACTGTATTGAGACTTCCCAAAATGAAGGAAATACCATCGTCATGGTCGGAACTAAAACTAAACTTTTAGGGATAATTCTAGTAGCAGATTATGTTCGCGAAGTAACAGTTACAGCTCTGAAAAAACTTAAAGACGTTGGCATTGAGCAGATTGTTATGCTAACCGGAGATAATGAAGGAACCGCACGAAAAGTGGCCTCAGAAACAGGTATTGATAGATATTTCTCCGAATTGCTGCCTGAAGATAAGTTAAATACTGTTAAAAAGCTACAGCAAGAATATAATGTCGTGGCAATGGTTGGCGATGGCATCAACGATGCCCCTGCCTTGGCTACCGCTAATTTAGGAATTGCCATGGGAGGAGCAGGAACGGACACAGCCATGGAAACTGCAGATATTGTTCTCATGGCAGATAATTTGGAAAAGCTTCCTCACACCATCAAGCTAAGTCGACAGGCTCTAAGAATTATTAAACAAAATATTTGGTTCTCCATTATTGTAAAGGCTGTCGCTTTAATGCTCATCTTCCCAGGCTGGCTTAGTTTATGGATGGCTGTATTGAGCGATACTGGAGCAGCTTTGATTGTTATATTTAATAGTATGCGACTGATGCGTATGAAAGAGTAGACTTATTCAACATTCGCCGGTACCTCTTTATCGATAACCTTTTTGGGGATCATAACCGGCGAGTAACTCGACCATTCTGTAACGACGTAGTAATACTCAAGTCTGCAGGCGTCTCGATCAGACGTGTTGCTTACCAATTTACCAACACCACCAATCCCTATATGCATTATTCCAGCCATCGTTATGAGGACGATTATACCAATAGTATTTAGGCTGATAGTTTGGATTCATCGGACTGTACCACAATCCACTCGCATCAATGTTAGTCCTAGTGGAAAATATCTTATGAATGAATTATTAGATACTAAAGCTACAGTCCAATTGGCCGCAAAGTTCGGATGAGCACACAGAGAGGGATTGGTAGGGATTCGTGATAAAAAACCAAACGAGAAGACGGGCGAAATGCATAGTCTTCTCGTTTGGTTTATGCGTTTTGAGATTAATCAGTAGATTTTATCATTCATGACCAGATTGGCTACCAGACCTATGATTCTCAGACATATTAGTATTATGGGTCTCGTTTTGATTGTTATGCGTTTGTTGGTGTTGTCTTGTTGTGACAGGTGCAGGCGTGACAGTTGCTGCCGGGGCGGTTGCTGGGGTGACAGCTGCTGGGGTTGTTGCTGGGGTGACAGCTGCTGCTGGGTGATTTGTGTTATGCGTTTGTTGGTGTTGTCCTGTTGTGACAGGTGCTGGGGTGACAGTTGCTGCCGGGTCAGTTGCTGGCGTGACAGTTGTTGCCGGGTCAGTTGCTGGCGTGACAGCTGCTGGGTCGGTTGCTGGCGTGACAGTTGTTGTTGGGGTTGTTGCTGCTGGGTCGGTTACTGGGGTACTTGTTGTTACAGTTGCAGTAGTGCTAGGGTCCACAGACGTTGCTGATGTAGCAGCACTAACTGCTGCAACCGCTCCGATTACCAGGCTAAGAGACAATGTACTTACCATTAGGGTATTTTTTATGTTTTTCATCAAAATCATCCTTCCTCAATCTAATTACAATAATCCATAAATCAACTACAATGGCACTTGTTTTTTTAACCTAGCTTTAATTTTTTCCTAATGACCACCCCTCTGTCTTCAGCAAGTTATTCGTAACTATTTGTTCATTTTCAGGGGTAGTTTAAAAATATTTAAAGAGCAAGTTTCACTCTGTTTTTTTATTCATGACCAGATTTGTTAAAGTGTCCGTTGATCTGGAATTATTAGTTATTTATGCAACAAAAATGAGACATTAATGTGACAATCCTGTAACATTCTATCCCCATAATGGGAATAGAATGTTTTTTTCTACCCCCAAAAACTGCTTCAGATTTACGAAAAACTATTAAGTGGAGGGATTAAGGTGCAAGAACAGGTTTTGAGAGATACCTTAATATCAGCCAAGAGCGGTGATCCTCTCTTACGAGAGGAACTTATACGATCTCATAAAGCATTTATAGCCAAGGTAAGTTCCAAAGTCTGCGGCAGGTATTTAACCTGGGATAATGACGATGAGCTCAGCATTGCTCTTTTAGCTTTTAATGAAGCGATTGACAACTTCGATCCTCAAGGAGGTGCTTCTTTTCACAGTTTTGTTCAAATGGTGATCCGCCGAAGATTAGTGGACTATTTTCGCAAAGAAGGCAAACATCAACATCTTTCCCTCTCACCCATGAACCTAGAGGATGAAGACCTGAGCCGCTACGATCTTGATACATCCCAAGAGCAATATCAAGAAAACGAGAACCAAGAGGTCTTTGCGGAAGTTGTTGAAAGCTACGTCCGCGTGCTATGTGACTATAAAGTGACGTTAGATGATTTGGTAAAAGTCTCCCCGAAACATAGTGACAGTAAGCAAACTCTCACAAGGGCGGCCTTAGTTTTAAGCCATAACTCAGAACTTATGGCGCATCTTCAAAAACATAGACTTTTACCCATTAAAGAGCTGGAGATATTGACCGGCGTAAAACGCAAAGCCCTAGAAAAGGGACGAAAATATCTTATTGCTCTGGCTCTCATCTTATCTGAGCCGGCATTTTATCCGCTAAAAACTTTCATGCAGATTCCAGTAGAACTGGGAAAGTAGGTGAAGAAGTATGGAGAAAACCAAAGGCATCGTGATGCGAACCTCACCAAAGCTTACTGTCATCTTCACAGAGAAAGGTGACTTTTTGGAAATCGCTACTCCTAAAGAGCCGCCAAAAGTAGGCCAAACGATTGAGGTGATTATAAAACCTCAACGGATACCATCATTCCATAATTCCTGGCTTAAATATTCGACTGCAGCAGCAGTTTTATTAATTGTATTGAGCATCACTTCGTTCCTCTTATTCATTCCGAATATGGCGGTTGCATCCGTTGCGCTGGATATCAACAAAGGTATCGAGTTGCTTGTTAACAACCAAGGCAAGGTTATCAAAGTGCGCGATGTCAATGGAGGTTCAAGTATAGTGGAAGGAATGTCCTTCAAAGGGTTGAATGTATATCAAGCCGTTGATTTAATCGTGGAAAATGCCAACAATAAAGGAATGTTAAATGAGACTCAAAACCTAATTTTAGCCAACGTGGTACCGGTCAATAGGTGGGGAAATCAATTGATTGATTCCGAAATACTCCGAAACTCAATCCGTGATGAAATGATCCGCAGGAACCTGTCAGGAAGTGTGGTTGTCGGTCAAACGACCCAGAAAATCCAACAGGAAGCCCAGCAACAAGGAATGACGGTTAACAGTTATTTAATTTATGATCGATGTGAAGAGAAAGGTATCGCTGTTCAACCCGATACCCTCCGCAATGATGTGCAAAAAGCTCTGGTGGATGCGAATGTTAGTGTAGCCAGCCTTTTCCCTGAAGAAAGTTTGGAGGTAAGAGCACAAAACTGGAAAGGTAACCTCGAAGCTACCAAGCCAGAACCAAATGTACAAAGGGGTTCAGAACACAACCAACCTTCAAATATGGAATCAAAGACTACAGAGAACCATAGTAATACGGACCGTTCCAAGAACCAGAGCCAATCATCCGCTGGCAGCACCTCTAGTAATTGGAGCGAACCCAGTGAATCCAGCCATTCTCCAGTAAATCAACCTCCACAAGAAACATCCCATGATTCGACAAAACCGAGTTCCGACCAAATATCCCCTGACCACAGCACAACGGAAAGTACCACACCACCACAACCTACGAACCCTCCCTATAACGGGGAAACAGATCAAGATCAAAATCATCCCACAGAGAAAGAAGATGGATTAAATACTCAGCCCCAATCCAATTGGCCGCAGAGTACGGGTGAGCACACAGAGGAGGATAGAAGGGATTCATGATAAAAAATCAAACGAGAAGACGAGCGAAATGCTTGGTCTTCTCGTTTGATTTTAAGCTTGTCACTCCTTCGGATTGCCAATCTGCGTTCTCTGCTGAAGAAAGCCGTAAAGTGCAGGAATCATCGAAATCAGAACAATCGCTAAAATAACTAGCGTAAATTTATTCCTTGTAGCGGGAAGGTCCATTTTGTAAGTCAGTTATATTAACGCAAATAATCCAAAGGATTGGTTGTGTCCCCTTTGACAATAACCTCAAAATGGACGTGCGGCCCGCTAGAACGCCCGGTTGAACCCACCAATCCAATCGTTTGACCCTGAGAAGCCGTCTGTCCGGCAGAAACAAGAAGTTTCGAGGAATGGGCATAACGTGTCATAACTCCGTTTCCGTGATCAATAAGAATGCTTTTCCCATAATTCCCATTCCACCCTGCACTAATCTAATACTGACTTGTCTGTTCCTCTAACTTTATGTAACGTAAAAATAACAAAACTGTGACAATCCTGTAACATTCTACACCCATAATGGGAATAGAATGTTTTTTTCTACCCCTCGAAACTGTTTTAGTTTTACGAACTACTATTAAGTGGAGTGATTAAGGTGCAAGAACAAGTTCTGAGAGAAACCTTAATATCAGCCAAGAGCGGTGATCCTCTCGTACGAGAGGAACTTATAAGATCTCATAAAGCATTTATAGCTAGGGTAAGCTCCAAAATCTGCAGTAGGTATTTAACCTGGGATAATGACGATGAGCTCAGCATTGCTCTTTTAGCTTTTAATGAAGCGATTGACAGCTTCGACCCTCATGGAGGAGCTTCTTTTCACAGTTTTGTTCAAATGGTGATCCGCCGAAGATTAGTAGACTATTTTCGCAAAGAAGGCAAGCATCAACATCTTTCCCTCTCGCCCATGAACCTAGAAGATGAAGAGCTGAGCCGCTACGATCTTGATACTTCCCTAGAACATTATCAAGAAAACGAGAACCAAGAGGTCTTTACGCAAGTCGTTGAAAACTACGTTCGTGTGCTCTGTGACTATAACGTAACGTTAGATGATTTAATAAAAGTCTCCCCGAAACATAGTGACAGTAAGCAAACTCTCACAAGGGCGGCCTTAGTTTTAAGCCATAACCCTAGACTTATGGCGCATCTTCAAAAACATAGACTTTTACCCATCAAAGAACTAGAGTTACTGACCGGCATAAAACGCAAAGTCCTAGAAAAGGGGCGAAAATATCTTATCGCCCTGGCACTCATCTTATCCGAACCAGATTTTTATCCGCTAAAAATATTTATGCAGCTTCCAGAAGAACCGGGAGAGAAGGTGTAAGCAAAAATGGAGAAAACCAAAGGGATCGTTATGCGGACTTCGTCAAAGGTTACTGTCATCTTCACGAAAAAAGGTGACTTTTTAGAAATTCCTACTCCAAAAGAGCCACCTGTTGTAGGTCAGACTATTGAAGTCGATTTAAACCCGAAGCGATTATCTGTGTTTCATAATTCCGCCTTGAAGTATGCAACTACAGCAGCAGTATTATTGCTTGTTCTGAGCATCAGCGTTTTTTCCCTCTTATTCATTCCGAATATGGCAGTAGCCTCGGTCGCTCTAGATATTAATAAAGGCATCGAGCTTTTGATCAATAAAGAGGGCAAAGTTATTAAAGTACAAGATGTCAATGGTGGTTCAAGTATAGTGGATGGAATATCCATCAAAGGGCTGGACGTGTATCAAGCCATTGATTTAATCGTAGAAAACGCCAATAATAAAGGAACGCTAAACGAAACTCAAAACCTAGTCTTAGCCAGCGTGGTACCGCTAAATAAGTGGGGAACCCAAATTATTGATACCGAAAAACTTCGAAACTCCATCCGTGATGAAATGACTCGCAGCAACCTGTCCGGAAGTGTGGTTGTCGGTCAAACGAACCAGAAAATCCAACAGGAAGCCAAGCAACAGGGCATGACGGTTAACAGTTATTTAATATATGATCGATGCGAAGAGAAAGGTATAGCTGTTCAACCTGATACCCTCCGTAATGATGCTCAAAAAGCTCTGGTGGATGCGAATGTTAGTGTAGCCACCCTTTTCCCTGAAGAGAGTTTCGAGGTAAGAGGACAAAATTGGATAGATTACTCCACAGATGCCAAGCAAGAGCCAACTGTTCAAAACGGCCCAGAATACGAACATCCTTCAAATATGGAATCAAACACTACAGAGAACCATAGTTATATGGACCGTTCCGAGAGCCAAAACTGGTCATCCGGCAGCAACTCCAGCAACTGGAGTTCACCTAAGGCTTCCGGCAATCCTCCTGTAAATCAACCTACGCAAGGAACATCCCCTGATTGGAGCAAACCGAGTTCCGGCCAAGTCTCCCCTGACAACAAGATGCCGGAAAGTTCCACACCGCAACAACCTGCGAACCCTTCCTACAACGAAGATCGGGATTATGAAAATCCAGATGAGGAAGAGCACGACTATTATAATAATCAAACCCAGTCCAATTGGCCACAGAATTCGGATGAGCAGTCAACGTGGGATAGAAACGGTTCGTGGTAATAAAACCACTCAGATAGAAAAACACGGGGAAGCCTCAATTGGTCCTCCCCGTGTTTTTATTAACTTGACAAAACCGCTTTTACCACATTCCTCCGTAATAACCATTACCGTAATAACCGCAACAGCTGTAACCATAACCATAACCTGGAGCCTGCTGTCCAGGTTGACTTGGGGCTGCCGGTTGTGCCGTCCAATATGTTTGCGGATAGGTTGGCGCTGCAGAGGCAATAGGTGCCCC
>DOPS01000319.1:0-18805 GCA_003512645.1 Desulfosporosinus sp. | reverse complement strand
CGGAGGAAATGGCTTACCCATGGGCCCAAGAACCTGAGCTAGCGAAACATATTGATAGTTTGGCGAAAGAGTATGGGGTAAGCGTCCTAGGAACGGGGATTAATCCGGGATTTGTTCTGGATACTTTAATATTAGCCATGACGGGACCCTGTCTAGAGGTTGATCATATTAAAGCTACTCGAATTAATGATCTTTCTCCATTTGGTCCTACGGTTATGCAGACTCAGGGCGTGGGAGTGAGCGTTGAAGCGTTTGAAGCGGGGTTGCAAAGCGGAGAGATTGTCGGACATGTTGGGTTTAAGGAATCAATTCATCTCTTAGCAAAAACACTGGGCTGGAAATTGGATAGAATTGAAGAAACTCGATTTCCGATTATTTCAAAGGTGTACAGGGAAACTGAGCATGTGAAAGTTGAACCTGGTCATGTGGCGGGGTGCAAACATTCTGCGATAGGGTATGTTGATGGAGTTCCTAAGATCGAATTAATTCATCCACAGCAGGTTTTGCCTCAGCTGGAAGGGATTGAGACGGGAGATTATATCGACATCAGCGGACAGCCGGATATTCATTTAGTGCTTAAACCGGAAATCCCGGGCGGTCTTGGAACCATGGCGATGGCAGTGAACATGATTCCCCAAGTTTTAGCGGCTCGCCCAGGACTTTTAAGCATGGCGGAATTACCAGTTCCAGCCGCTCTGATGGGAGACGTTAGGGCGCTTCTGACCTGGCGAAAGGGGGAGTAAACAAATGAGTTCAGATTATAAAAGCACCCTAGAAGAGCACGGAGTGAGTGGAGACTGGGTCGAAATTTGGAACGTGATTATGGAACCGGGAAAACGGGCTCCTCAAGTTCCAGAGGATACACAAAAGGTTCCCTTAGAGATGCGTTTGCGGGGCTTTCTCGTCAATGAGCAAGCAAAACTTGGCGAGATGGTCTCTGTTCGCACTCGTATTGGGCGAGTGGTGGACGGGAAATTGGTCTCGCTTCATCCCCGGTATAACCATTCGTTCGGAGAACCGCAAAAGGTGCTTTTAGATATTGGGCAAGAACTACGGACCTTTCTGAAGAAAGGGAGGGTTGGAGATGAGTAAACCGTTGGACCAGTCTTATGAGGCAGTTATAGCTCGTAAGGGAGAGATCATGCGAAAGGCCATCGGGATTGATTATGCCGTTTTTGAATATGGCAAGTTAGGTTTTGATTATGAAGGAATGATGGGCTCGGTGGCTTACTCTTTGGAGGAAACAAGCCGCATTCAACGAGCAACAGGGGTAGGGAACACGCCTCTGTTAGAGCTTCGCCAGCTTACAAACTTGGCTCGTCGAGTCGCTCCTCAGGGGAAAGGCGCGAGAATTTTCGTCAAAGATGAAGCTGCTAATCCTTCGGGTAGTTTTAAAGCACGCAGAGCTGCTTTATCAGTTTATGAAGCGAAAAAACGTGGGTATGCTGGTGTGATCGCAGCTACTTCCGGAAACTATGGTGCTGCGGTTGCTTCCCAAGCAGCGATGCTTGGAATTCCTTGTTTAATTGTTCAGGAAGCTTTTGATTCCCGAGGACAGGGACAACCGGAAATCATTGAAAAGAGTCGGGCGTGTGAGGCTTATGGGGCAGAGGTTCTTCAGCTGTCGGTTGGACCGGAGCTTTTTTATATTTTTTTGCAATTGTTAGAAGAAACCGGGTTTTTCAATGCTTCTCTCTATACACCGTTTGGGATTGCGGGCGTGGAAACCTTAGGATATGAAATGGTGGAGCAAACCCGTCAGTTAACTGGTAAAGATCCAGATGCTGTGGTCATCACCCATGCTGGTGGAGGGAATGTCACGGGTACGGCGCGAGGGTTAAAGAAAGCTGCTTGTTCGGCCCAGATCATCGGGGCGAGTATTGACCTTAAAGGGTTGCATATGGCTAGTGATCAGGATTTTAACCGCAAATCGTTTACGACAGGGCATACTGGGTTTGGCATCCCCTTTGCTGTCTGGCCAGATCGTTCGGATGTTCCCCGCAATGCTGCTCGGCCGTTGCGCTATTTAGATCGCTATATCACTGTGACCCAGGGGGAAGCATTCTATATTACGGAAGCCCTGGCTCAGCTGGAAGGCTTGGAACGTGGCCCAGCTGGAAATACGTCATTAGCGGCTGCTTTTGCATTGGCACAGGAAATGAGAGAGGATCAAGTCATTGTCGTTCAGGAGACTGAGTATACCGGTGCTGGTAAACATCCTCAAGCTCAGTTGACGTTTGCTAAAGAAAATGGAATTGAAGTGCGGCGTGGGGATCCGAGAGAGAGCATTCCTGGGAAAAGTATTATTATACCAACCCATCCAGCCCAAATTCAGATAAAAGATATTGAGCTGGATCATATACGACTTAGCTACTTGAAAAATGTGATGGGCGAAATACCGTATTCTAGCCTACTAGAGAAGGACCGGGAATACTTGGAGGCTGAAACGCGCTGGGGTCAAACACGAATCAGGGAAGCCTTAAATGTTTAAGAAGGAGAGTTAAGCAATGGGTATACAACGAAAGGACGACTACGAAGCACGGCGTGGACATCTCGCGGAACTCAGTGAAATAGAATTAGAAGAACGTTTTTGGCAGTTAGCCAATCAAGTCGTAGATCCTTTGCTGGAATTAGCCCGCACCCATACGACCCCCTCTATTGAGCGCTCTGTGCTCTTGAGGATGGGCTTGAATAGCCTTACGGCTAAGGCGATCGTGGAAAAGGCCTTACTGAACGGAGTGCTTGAACATGGAGCAGGTCATTGTGTCTGGCGTTATGCGGAAATATTTGGCTTAGAGATCCCTCAAGCTGTTGAAAGGTTAGCTCGTGGAGAAGGCTGGAAGGAAATCAAAGTGCTTTTTGGAGAGGGGAAAGATAATGCCTGATTATATTCTTGATCCGCACATTAGAATGAATATTGAGAAAATCATGGAGAATCTGGAAGACTATCGACCGAGACGGAGGGGATGGACTTGGCGTAAATTGATACCTCATCAGGAGTTAGGACCCTTTACGTATTCTCAGACCTCCGAAGGTTTAAAAGCCAGCCAGCCTCTTCCAGCCGCGGGTTTCTTTGGTGGAATTGATCCTCAACCAGAATGCACATTGACTTCGGAGATTGCTTCTGGGCGATTTGAAGATGATTTAAGACGAATGAGGATGGCAGCTTATCATGGTGCCGATCACATTATGGTCATTCGAACCGCTGGGCAAAGCCATTATGATGGCTTGCTTGAAGGAACGCCGGAAGGGATTGGGGGGGTTCCGATTAGCCGGAAACAACTGCGGGCAACACGTAAAGCGTTGGATATGATTGAGGATGAAGTGGGTCGGGAGATTAATTTGCATTCTTATGTTAGTGGTGTGGCTGGGCCAGAGGTCGCCGTTCTTCTAGCGGAAGAAGGGGTCAACGGGGCACACCAAGACCCTCAATATAACGTGCTATATCGCAATATCAATGCTGTTCGCTCCTTTGTCGATGCCGCTGAAGCAAAAAAAGTCATGAATTGGGCTGAAATTGCTCAGATTGACGGAGCTCATAATGCGAATGCCACTGCCCGCGAAGCTTGGAAGGTCATGCCGGAACTCCTAGTTCAACACGCTATAAACAGTGCCTATTCTGTCAAAGTTGGGATGCCCAAAGATCGTATTTGCCTTTCGACTGTACCCCCAACGGCACCTCCAGCTCCGGCACTCCGTTTGGATTTGCCCTATGCCGTGGCTTTGCGAGAATTGTTTGTTGAGTATCGAATGCGGGCACAGATGAATACAAAATACATGGAGTCAGATACACGGGAAGTGACAGTCACTCATACCCTAAATGTTTTGCTTTCTCGCCTCACTTCTGCAGATATCCAAAGTACCATCACTCCAGATGAGGGTCGCAATGTTCCTTGGAACTATAACACGATAAATGGCGTAAACACGGCTAAGCAGGCCTTGGTGGGGTTGGACGGTTTGCAAGAGATGGTCGAGATTAAACGGGAAGGGATCTTGGGAGATCGTGTGCGCGAACTGAAAGAACGGGCCGTTTTGTTTTTAGAAGAAATCCTTGAGACAGGCGGTTATTTCGAAGCGGTTCAACAAGGGTTCTTCGTGGATTCAGGGCTTTATCCAGAACGGAATGGTGACGGTATTTCTAGGGATATCAAAGGTGGAGTGGGGGCAGAGGTTTTGCTCCGAGCCCATGATTATTTTGCTCCAGTTTGTGGACACTTTGGCAATAATCACAGACCAGTTGAGGTGGAGCGTCCATGTTCGAAGATAGGAGGATGCACTCTTTGCGTCCCAGAAAAAATTCAATGGCTTGATGAGCTTGATGAGGAGGATAATGTCAATAAACGTTTAGAGAAAAGTCGTCCTTACCGTGAAGAAAAGTTAACCCCTGAAGTCCAATGGGCAGGGGATGGAGTTGTGAGTATGACCCTGTTCTTGCCGACAAATATTCGAACAGCTCATTTTGCGGCCTTAGAGATTGCTAAACAAATGGGATGGGAGGAAACAGAGGTTATTCATAAACAAGTCATGCATCCCGCAGAGGGAACTGTTTTAGAGGTCAAAGGTAAACTGAAAATCGCGATTGATCCCTCGACCCTTCAAATGCCAGAAGAAGAGGAACGGCTTAGCGTAGAAGTTATTCGAGAGAAAGTCCAGGCGCGACCGATGCTAGGAGTGGCAGCTACCGTCGGGGAAGATGAACATTCCGTGGGGCTGCGAGAAATCCTGGATATTAAACATGGTGGGATAGAAGGGTTCGGAATGAAGTTTCACTACTTAGGAACATCCGTTCCGATTTCAAAGGTTGTGGATGCTGCACTGGAGACGGGTGCAGAGGTTATTTTAATTAGCACGATTATTTCACATGGAGACATGCATCGTCTCAATATGCAGAAGTTACACGATTTGTGTGTTGAACGTGGAGTTCGCGATCGCTTAATTCTTGTGGGTGGAGGAACACAAGTTACCAATGAATTGGCTAGGGAATGGGGCATGGACGCGGGATTTGGTAGGGGAACCAAAGGGATTGATGTGGCCAGCTTTCTGGTCAAGTATCGGGAGGAGAACTTCCCGCCAAAGTGAGGGATTACATGATAAAAAAGGTTTTGGTGGCTGAAATCGGCAGCACGACAACTGTGGTGAATGCTTTCGGTGATTTGGATACGAATAATCCGCGGCTACTTGGGCAAGGCCTCTCTCCTACGACCGTGCTTGATGGGGATGTGGGGATTGGGTTGAGGCGGGCTGTGGCTGATCTTGAGAAAATGATCGGACCCGTGGGTTTACTTAGCGACATTCCTTTTTACGCAACGAGCTCGGCAGCTGGAGGACTGAAAATGACGGTTCATGGTCTCGTTCCAGATATGACGGCTCGTGCTGCACGGGAGGCTGCCTTAGGAGCGGGGGCGGTGGTCCGCTATCAAACTGCAGGAGAACTAGTTGAGGAAGATTGGGAAGAAATTCTTCGCATTCGTCCTAATATCATGCTCTTGGCAGGTGGGGTGGATCATGGAGATCGGCGCGTTGTCCTCGAAAACGCTAAGAAACTAGCGGCCTGGTTTAGTCAAGTCTCATGGCGAATTCCTATCATTTATGCAGGAAATGTCACTGCTACAGCGGGTGTGCAAAAGGCTCTTGCTCAAGCAAATATCGACGTTAGAGCTGTACCCAATGTTTATCCTGAGATTGACCAACTGAACATTGAACCGACTAGGCACGCCATTCAGGAAGTCTTTGAACAACACATCACGGAGGCTCCGGGGATGCAAGGAATTCGGGATATCGTCAATGGCAGGATCATGCCAACGCCTGGTGCAGTGATGCAGGCGGCTCAACTGATTTACGATGAAGTGGGAGACGTTTTGGTGTTTGATGTCGGGGGAGCAACGACGGATGTCCATTCGATAACTTTGGGGGCTGAGGAAAATCAAAAATTAGCACTTGGACCAGAGCCTTTAGCAAAGCGAACGGTTGAAGGAGATCTTGGTGTCTATATCAACGCTAATATCTTAGTGGAACTCATGGGTAAAGAAAAAATATTGAAGCATCATGGTCAGGATTGGTTTAAATATTTGAAACCTGTGCCTGAAACTCCAGAAGAGATGGCCTTAAGTGCGGAGTTGACCACTGAGGCGTTAAGAATCGCTCTGTTGCGGCATAGTGGTCGGTATCGCCACTACTATGGGACGAGCGGTAGGGTTACGCGCGTCGATGGACGTGACCTCACTCGGATCCGCTGGATTGTAGGAACAGGTGGGGCGCTTACACGGCTACCAGATGGTCTGGAAATGATGAGGAGCAGCCTTCAACAGGCTGGAGATGCTTTGCTGCCAAAGCCGGGGGTGGCGTTGATGCTGGACACCGACTATATTATGGCGTCCCTAGGAGTATTAGCGACAACGTTTCACCAAGGTGTTTGGCACCTTTTACGCCAATCACTTGGAGTAGAAAATTAGAGGGAGAGGATAGGCGTGAGTCTGCCCGAAATAGTTATTGACCTTGCTAAAATCACCAAGAATGTGGAAGTCATAAAGCGGATAGCCGCACCCTATCAAGTGGATGTGGTTGGCGTAACCAAGGTTTTTTCGGGTGAACCTAAAATTGCTGCAGCTATGTTGGCTGGAGGAATACGGATGTTAGCAGATTCTCGGCTAGAAAATCTTGCGCGCTTAAAACGGGCCTTTCCGGAGACTCCTTTGATGCTTTTGCGTCCGCCAGGGCTTTCTCAGGTAGATGAGACTGTGGCTTTGGCAGAGGTTAGTTTAAACTCAAATTGGGATGTCTTGCTGGCGCTTTCTCGAACAGCCTTAAAACGCCAAGAATCGCATCGGGTGATTCTGATGGTGGATATGGGGGATTTGCGAGAAGGGATTTGGCCTAAAGAATTACCCCAATTGGTTGCCCAAGTCCTTCCCCTGAAGGGTTTAATACTGGAGGGATTGGGCGTAAATTTAGCCTGCTATGGTGGAGTGATCCCTACGTCCGAGAATTTAGGACACCTTGTTGAGCTGGCTGCAGTGATGGAGAGAGAATTTAGAATTTCTCTACCTGTTATTTCTGGAGGGAATTCTGCGACGTTAGCTCTTCTTCAGAAGGGCGACGTACCGCCGCGAGTTAATCAATTGCGCATCGGCGAAGGAATTGTACTAGGGTGCGAGACGGTTAACCGAAATCGTCTACCAGGTGCATTTTCTGATGCTTTTATTTTAAAAGCTGAGATTTTGGAAAGTTATGATAAGCCAACCATTCCCATAGGCTCAATTGGGCAGGACGCTTTTGGAGAAATACCGAAGTTTCTTGATGAAGGGTGGCGAAAACGGGGAATAATAGCTTTAGGACGACAGGATGTTCCAACTGAGGGCTTAGAATTACGGGATGCACGACTTAAAATATTTGGGGCGAGTTCGGATCATTTAATTGTGGATCTCACAGAAGCTCCGGACCTAACGGTAGGTTCAGTGTTAGAATTTAATTTGAGCTATGGGGGATTGCTGGGGGCTATGACTTCTCCGTTTGTTCATAAGCGTTATATAAATTAAACTGATCAAGAAAATTGAGCAGGGGGAATCTTAGTGAAAAAAGCGGTCATTCGAGTTATTGGAGTACCCATTGACCTTGGAGCAGACCGGCGTGGAGTGGATATGGGACCAAGTGCTATTCGCTATGCTGGGTTAAACGCTAGATTAGAGCGGTTGGGCTGGGATGTTGAGGATGTTGGCAATATAGAGGTTCCGATCCCAGAAACACGCGAGATTAAGAATAAGCGGCTGAAGTATTTAGACGAAATTGTCAAGATTAACGAGCAACTGCATCTCAGGGTAGAGGAGGCCATCAAAGAAGGGGTTGTTCCCTTGCTCCTTGGAGGGGATCATAGTTTATCGATTGGTTCTCTGGCAGGACTGGCTTCAAGTGGGCGGCGTTTTGGCTTGATTTGGTTTGATACGCACGGGGATTATAATTCCCTTGAGACAACGAGCAGTGGCAATATTCACGGAATGCCATTGGCTGTGGCCAACGGAATCGGAGCGAAGGAATTAACTTCGATTGGGGGGGAACAGAAAAAAATAAGAGAAGAAAACACGGTAATTATTGGGGCGCGTGATTTGGACCCCCAAGAGCAGGAAATGCTTCACCGCTCCAAGATTACAGTATTTACGATAAATGATATTGACCAAAGAGGAATGAAGGCTGTTATCAATGAAGGTATTCGTTTGGCCTCTCTGGGAACGGATGGAATTCATGTTAGTTTTGATTTAGATGTCCTTGATCCAGTAGAAGCACCAGGCGTGGGTACGCCAGTTGCTGGAGGAATAACCTATCGCGAAGCACATTTGGCGATGGAGCTTATAGCGGATTCGGGCCTGCTCATGAGTATGGATATGGTAGAAGTAAATCCCATTTTAGATTACCAGAATAAGACGGCGGAGCTCGCAGTAGGGTTGATTTGTTCAGCCTTTGGGAAACGTATTTATTAGCAAGAAATCCTTGTTCCGGGATGAGTTTAACTGGTAAGACATGATGCTATAGTTCATGTCCCTCAACCTTTTGAGGTATAATTAAAGGAAGTACAAGTTGATAAGGAGTTTTTTCCGTGCAGTTAGCAATCAAGGCGGTGGGAGAAGGGGCTAAGGCCTTATCGTTTCTTCTCGCTAAGAATCCCCAAAATCTATATGACAGGGCTGAAAAAGGGTATCGTGTTCGTCTAACCTATACGGTTTTCACAGAAACAGAAGTGGAAGTAATCTTGTTTGTTACTCCTGATCCGATTGAACTGGTAAAAAATAGTCCGGATTCCTTTAAGATTACGCAGTATATCAACGACCGAGAATTTGTCGCTAGCAGTTTGTTCTGCTCCTATGCCCGTTCAGCTTTAGGGACGGCTCTTAATGGACGGACTTTAGAGGAGTACCTCCCCTGGGTTACTCATGCCTTCGAACTTAACATAGGTTTCGGGCCAATTGCTTCTGATTTGCCAGATGCTGTCGTCAGGAGGCTTTTCGAACCTTTGGGTTACCAAGTCAATATTGAGCGTGGACAAGCAAACTACATGTTTAAGCTTAAAGATAAAAGTTCTGCCCGGTTTATCAATCTTCATGGTGCAGTCACCCTTCAGAATGCCTTGAAGCATCTTTATGTCCTCATACCAGTACTGGATAATTATAAGCATTACTTCATGGATGAACGAGAAATTGAGAAACTTCAGCGCCATGGGGAAGGGTGGTTGCTAAATCATCCGCTTAATGAAGTGATTGTCAAACGTTCGTTACGGTTTAGGGAACTCATAGATAAAGTGCCACCTGAATTAACGGCCAAGAAAACTGAGGAGTTTGGCTTAGATAATTTATTCGATGATCCTGTGCAACGTTCTGAGAAATCAGTAGAATCATTACAAGAACAAGAACAAGAACAAGAACAAGAACAAGAACAAGAACAAGAACAAGAAACGCTGGAGTTCCGAATAGAGGAGCCTAAACCGCAAGTTAGTTTAAATGAGCAACGTTACCAAACTATCGTCAAGATTATTGAAAATTTATCGTCAAAAGAGACAATCGTTGATTTCGGCGCAGGAGAAGGAAAACTTTCCGTGCGCTTAGGTTTCATTCCTCAAGTCAAGGAAATCCTTGCCGTGGAACCGACTGAAAAGTTACTACTTAGAGCTATGAAGCGTTTTGCACAGGCAAGTCAACAAGAGGGCTTTATTTCTCCCCTTCCGGTCTGGGGTTCCTTCTTTTATTATGATGAGAGGATGCGTAACAAGGACATCATGATTCTAGGAGAGGTGATAGAGCACATAGATGAGTATCGCTTGCCCCGGGTCATGAACACAATCTTTGCAAGTTACCAACCCAAAACGCTTATTATGACTACTCCGAATGTAGAATATAATCAAGTATACGAAATGAACGAAGAAGTTCGCCATAAAGACCATCGATTTGAATGGACTAGGGCTCAATTTACACAGCAGTGCAATACTTGGGCTAATCAATACTCGTATGGCGTTCAATTTGACGGGATCGGGCAGGAAATTGAGGGATTTGGTCATCCCACGCAGATCGGGATTTTCACAAGACAGGTGGGGATAGAACTATGAGTCAACAGATTGCATTTCCTCATGCAGGGATTGTATTGTTGGTAGGGCCGTCGAACAGTGGAAAGTCATCGTTACTTAATTACCTCGTGGAGCAAAGCATATTACTGGGATCAGAAATTGTGAGTTCGGACCAGTTTAGAGTTTTAGTTTCAGATACAGATTTTATTGATTATGGTAAACCCTCAAAGGATGAGCAGGAAGTTCTCTTTGCAAAGTATCAGCAGATTTCAGAAAAGGCCTTTGAATCGATGTTTGCTCTCATCAATATCCGCTGTGCCCTTGGTAAATTAACAGTAGTTGATGCGACCCATCTTTGGCCTGAGGATCGAAAGAAATCTATAGATATCGCCAATAAAAACCACGTCCCAGTCATGGCGATCGTCTTAGACGTGCCGGAAAAGAAACTTTTAGAGCGGGATGCTCAGCGAGAACTGCCAAGAGGACGAGATCGGATCAAAAAGCAGGTGCGTACCTTTAAAAATAACCTACGTTCCCTAAAAACAGAAGGGTTTGCAGTTCTATATAGCTTAAACGATGTTGAGCTCGAACAGTGTACCTTTGTGCGTTTATTTAACCCCATAGTGAAAGAGGTAGGAGCAGGCCTTGATTTTATTGGGGATATTCATGGCTGCTATTCTGAGTATTTGGAACTGCTCGATAAACTCGGTTATTTACAGAATGAAGAAGGGTTGTATGTTCATCCTGAAGGACGAAAACTTGTGTCAGTAGGTGACATTTTGGGGCGAGGACCGCAGAGTATTGAATGTTTGAAATTTTTTATAAATCACGTGGAGAAGGAACTCGCTTACATGGTAGATAGCAATCATGGCTGGAAGATCGCTCGCTGGCTCTCAGGCCGAAACGTTGAGTTGGCTCACGGGGATGAGATTGTCGCAGCAGAATTTGAAAACTTAGAAAAGGGACAGGGAAAAGAAGCCGCAGAACAATTCAAAGAAAAAGTTAAGAATTTTCTCCTCACTGCTCCATCAAATCTCGTGTTTCTTAAACATCGAGTTGGCGTAATTGTCGCAACCCATGCTGGAATTAGAGATAGCTATATTGGAAAACAATCGAAGAGAATTAGTGATTTTTGCCGATATGGTGATACGGATGGAGCGGACGATGCTGGCAAACCGATTCGAAAAGATTGGTTTGTCCACCATCAGTCGGGGGAAATTATCGTTTGGGGGCATGATCCGAGGCCACTGCCCCAAGTCATTAACAACACGATCAATATTGACCAAGGTGTCGTCTTTGGTGGTAGATTGACGGCGTATCGCTATCCGCAAAAGACGTTTGTCTCTGTGGTAGCACATGAGGATTATGCTAACGACCCAGAGAGTTTTTTGCAGAAATGGAAAAAAGAAAGGTTTAGTCCTCCGAACATCCAGAGTTTTCTCAATGGATTCTCTGTCAGCACAGAGGTCTACGGAGACATAAGGATACAGGAAGAATTTGTTAAGTCGTCGATTGAAGAAGTTTCCCATTATACTGTTCCAATCGAAGAACTAGTGTATATTCCGCCAACCATGAGCCCGACCACAGACCCTTCTCCTCAATTGGATTATCTCGAACATCCCAAAGAAGCCTTTGAGTATTACCGAAAACAAGGCATAACGACAATGGTCGTGGAAAAGAAACATATGGGAAGTCGCGCAATTTTACTCCTGTTTAAAGATGCAGATACTGCAGTGAATTATGTTGGAAATCCAACTCTAGGAACAATCTATACAAGGACGGGCAGAGCATTCTTTGATCGGGCTATGACCCAGACAGTTCTGGGGCAACTCAATAATGACTTGAATAGGGCCCAGTATTTTACCAAGAACAAGACGGATTTCGTTTTGCTTGATGCGGAGATTTTACCCTGGAACTTAAAAGCCAAAGAATTAATTAGTGCTCAGTATGCTCATGTTTCAGAAGTGGCGATCATGGATCGTCAAAGGATGTTAGATAAACTGCAGGAAGCTGAGCGAAACGGCTGGGAGGTTAATCCGTGGCTGGAGGAGTTTAAGAGTAAGTTAGAAAGTGCTGAGGTTTTCCGTGCTGTGTTTCAAAAGTACTGTTGGGATACCCAAGGGATTGAGGGGATAAAAATTGCTGCGTTTCATGTTTTGGCCTATAGTAAACGAACGAATTTTGATCAACCCCATCTTTGGCATATGGAACAGGGCAGGGAACTCGTCCAAATATCTGATTTATTCATAGAAACGGAGTATAAAGTCGTTAAAGATGAAGCGTCTGAGAAGGAGGCCATTCGCTGGTGGCAGGAAATCACGGAAGATGGACATGAGGGGTTTGTGGTTAAGCCAGAGACTTATATTGCTCGGAATAATAAAGGACGTTTAATCCAACCCGCGATTAAAGTCCGGGGGAGAAACTATCTGCATATTATTTATGGCATCGACTACTTGCAGTCTAAGAATTTAGCCCGCTTAAAACAACGCAATGTCAGCCGCAAGCAGCGTCATGCTTTAATGGAATTTGCCTTAGGAATTGAAGGGGTCAAGCGTTTTGTTGACAAGGAGCCGGTAGAAAGAGTTCATGAATGTGTTTTGGCAACCTTGGCTTTAGAGGCTGAACCAGTTGACCCAAGGTTATAGAGCGTCATACTACGATCATATTGACTAAGTTACGGAAACACCTTGTTAAGTGAAGTGTCCCCTCCCCAAATTTATACATAATGTACATAATGTACATAATGTACATAATGGTCATACTATGCACAATGTACATCATATGATATATTGGAGGTGAGGAGGGAATGACAATGTTATCTGAACTACAATTTACTGAGGCAAGGAGCCAATTTTCCACTCTTTATGATTCTGTATTTAATTCTTTTAACCCTGCTATTATTAAAAGAAAACAAACAGAACAAGTTGCTTTGCTCAGAGTGGATCTTCTTAAGATGCTATTAAATGATTACAAACTAAACCCTGAAATCATTCATGAAGAGGATAGTTCAATTACGCTTGCTCTAGATTCTCTGGAAATGTACGCAAATAATTCTACAACAGATTTAGCTGCCAAGGATTTGGTTGAAGACCTTAAAATATATGCTCAAGATTATATGGAACGCTCTCAACTTTTCTTTCATGCACCTAACCGCAAATCCCATTTTCCATATGTTTTGAAAATTTTGCTCTGCGACAATGACGAAGAAATTCGCACTCTTTTAGGACTATAATATATGGCACCGAAATTTGGAGACTTAAAACGTTATTGTGATAAAAACGGTTGGGTGATGATTCGCAACACCGATCATTGGTATTATGAAAGAATGCTTAATAATGGGACTGTTCTACGAACAAAAATAAGTCATGCTATTAGTAAAGAAATCCCTAAGAATTTGTGGGATAGAATATTACATAAGCAACTTCAGATAAGCGAAAGAGATTTCTGGAAAGGACTCTAGTAATGGCCTTGAAAAAAAGCCGTGATGACAAGAAAGCGACCACTTAAGAAGCGGGTAACATTATAGAAACAAAAAATTTTAAATAAGGACTTGACACGACGACATTAATCTATTAGAATCAAAACAATCCAAATTAAATTAACACGATGAAGGGAAGTCCCTAGCTTTTAGAGTTTAGAGAACTGACGGTTGGTGCAAGTCAGTCTACAGAGCTGAAGGATTCCATCCTGGAGTGGCCAATGATGAATTGTGACGGGTTCCGCCCGATAGCGCGGACATAAGTTGGCCGATTTTTGGCAACATGGGTGGCAACGCGGGAATAACCTCTCGTCCCTAATTGGGACGAGGGGTTTTTATAATTTTAAGCGTCTGTTTTCCTGTACCCTTAATCGACTAGAACTTGGGTGGCACCGCGGAATTCCCGCCCCAATGCTGGGGTGGGTTTTGTTTTTCCCTGGAAATCCAGTTTATAACATTTTATTAATAATTTATAAAAGAAGGTGTGTTTTATAGAAAAGTACTACTTTATGGAAACAAAATTGGCTTATAGTGTAGTGGTTAAATATTCCAATATAAATTCAAATGCATAAAATAAAGGAGGATTTTCAATGTCAAGAGTTTACAATTTTGCTGCAGGTCCCGCCGTATTACCGGAAGAGGTACTTAGAGAAGCAGCAGCGGAAATGTTAGATTACAACGGAACAGGCATGTCCGTAATGGAGATGAGTCATCGTTCGAAAGCTTTCGAACATATTATTGGTGATGCTGAAAAAGATTTGAGAGATTTAATGATGATTCCAGATAATTACAAGGTTTTGTTCCTTCAAGGTGGGGCATCCCAACAATTTGCCATGATTCCTATGAACTTAATGAAAAATAGAGTAGCCGATCACATTAACACAGGACAATGGGCAAAAAAAGCGATTTCTGAAGGTAAAATCTATGGAAAGATCAATGTCATAGCTTCTTCTGAAGATAAGACGTTTTCCTATATCCCAGATCTCAAGGACCTTAAGATTTCAGACGATGCTGATTATGTCTATATCTGTCATAACAATACCATCTATGGAACGAAATATAATGAATTGCCTGAAACTGGGGAGAAGATCTTAGTCGCTGACATGTCCTCAGATATACTTTCCGAACCTGTAGATGTAACAAATTATGGTCTTATTTTTGCTGGCGTTCAGAAAAACATTGGTCCTGCAGGAGTTGTTGTAGTCATCATTCGTGAAGATTTAATTAGGGAGGATGTCTTACCGGGGACCCCAACGATGCTAAGATATAAGACCCATGCAGATAACAATTCGCTGTATAATACCCCTCCAGCCTATGGCATCTATATTTGCGGTAAAGTATTTAAGTGGGTTCAGAAGCTAGGCGGGCTCGAGGCAATGAAAAGAAGGAATGTGGAAAAAGCCGCTATTTTATATGATTTCCTTGATTCCAGTAAGTTATATCGAGGGACAGTTGTAAAGAAGGATCGTTCTTTAATGAATATCCCTTTTGTCACGGATTCTGATGAATTGGATGCTAAATTTATAAAGGAAGCTAAGGCTGCTGGATTTGAGAACTTAAAGGGACACAGAAGCGTAGGTGGCATGAGAGCAAGTATCTACAATGCGATGCCAAAAGATGGGGTCAAGGCTTTAGTTGAATTCATGAAGAAATTTGAAGAAGATAATCAATAATTTAAGGGGTGGATGTAACCGTGTTTAAAATTAACTGTTTAAATCCCATAGCCAATGTTGGATTAGACCTATTTTCGGATCATTATGAAATGGTTGATCGTTTTAATGATGCAAATGCCGTGCTCGTAAGAAGTTCTAGTGTTCATGATTTGGAGCTACCCCCTTCGTTAGAGGCTATTGCCAGAGCAGGTGCTGGTGTTAACAATATTCCCTTGGATAAGTGTGCCGAAAGTGGAGTGGTAGTCTTTAATACCCCAGGCGCTAATGCCAATGGCGTAAAAGAAATTGTCATTGCTTCATTAATTATTGCTTCACGTGATATTTTTGGCGGAGTTAACTGGGTAAACTCTTGTCAACATGATCCAGAGGTTGCTAAACTCGTAGAAAAAAATAAATCGAAGTTTGCCGGAACAGAAATAAAAGGCAAAAAACTCGGGGTCATAGGACTAGGCGAGATAGGAGTTTTAGTTGCTAATGCCTTGAATAAGCTGGAGATGGAGGTCTACGGATATGATCCTTTCATTTCAGTGGATGCAGCCTGGAAGCTTTCAAAATTCATTAAACCTACTAAATCGTTAGAAGAGATTTATCGAGAATGTGATTTTATTACGGTTCATGTCCCTCTAACCGATACCACGAAGGGAATGTTTAACAAAGAAACATTTGCTATCATGAAGGATGGAGTGAAAATACTCAACTTTTCAAGAGATTCCTTGGTCATTGATGAGGATATGATTGAAGCCTTGAAGTCCGGAAAAGTCAGTCGATATATTACGGATTTTCCAAATCCTAAAGTGTGCGGTATCGAAGGAGTTATTACCATTCCTCATTTAGGTGCTTCGACAAGTGAATCAGAAGATAACTGTGCAGTTATGGCAGTCAAGCAATTAATGGACTACCTTGAAAATGGAAATATCATAAATTCAGTCAATTATCCAAACTGTGACATGGGGGTATGTATTAAAGCTGGTCGGATTGCCATTAATCATAGAAATATCCCGAACATGCTAAGCCAATTCACATCAACTTTCGCCAAAGAAAACATCAATATTCCGGACATGATCAATAAAAGCAAAGGACAGTATGCCTATACCGTACTTGATATTGAATCCCCTTCGACCCCTGAATTAGAAAAGAAAATCAGAGAAATTGACGGGGTTTTAAAAGTTAGAATCATTAAATAATCAGTACGAAGGTCAAGAGGACCAGCGAAACAAGGGGACAGGCATCGTGTTTCGCTGGTGGAGAAACAAGGTGCCTGGGTGCCTGTCCCCTTGTTTCACACCACCGTTTCAGAAGAGCTTTATGATGTGGAGGAAAGAGCATTGGCTGTTATTAGACCTTTTAATTCGCTAAGACCTAGAGAAGATGTTGTCAGTAAAGTGGCAGCACTCCCCTATGATGTTTATAATCGTCAAGAAGCTTTAGAAGAAGTATTAAAGCAACCCTTATCCTTTTTAAAAATTGATAGAGCAGAGACACAATTTGATAAGGACTTCAATCCTTATGATACTAAGGTCTATGAGAAAGCCAGAGATAGTCTTCAAGATATGATCAATGACGGTCTATTAATTAAGGAAGGTCAGTGCTGCTACTATGTCTATGAACTGACAATGGACGGCCGTTCCCAGACTGGTTTAGTAGGCTGTGCAGCAATAGACGATTATCTCGGTAATGTGATCAAAAAGCATGAGAAAACNNGACAAAGAAATTGATAGAATAAACCATGTCGATATTTGTAATGCTCAAACAGGGCCTATATTTTTAGCGTATCGTTCTCAAAAAATTATCAATCAAGTGGTGGATTCGATAAAGAAGGAAACTCAATTATACGATTTTGTAGCTCCTGATGGAGTTAGACATACAGTATGGAAAGTAGATCAGGAAAGCGACATAGAAACTTTATCTACAGAATTTAAAACCATACAAAGCATCTATATAGCGGATGGCCACCATAGAACAGCTTCAGCGGTAAAGGTTGGCTTAAAAAGAAGAGAGGAAAATCCAGGGTATACTGGAGACGAGGAATACAACTTCTTCCTGTCTGTGCTTTTCCCACATGACCAATTGATGATTTTGGATTATAACCGCGTAGTGAAAGATCTAAATCAGCATAGTAAAGATGAATTTTTGGCTGAAGTATCTAAAGCCTTTTTAGTGGAAGAAATGGGGGCAGAACCCTATAAACCTATAGAAAAATCTACCTTTGGGATGTACGTAGAGGGAGTATGGTATAAGTTAACGGCAAAGGATGAAATCCGTTCAACGAATCCTGTTGACGGGCTCGATGTTGCATTGCTTCAAAATCATATCTTAACTCCAGTTCTCAATATCATCGACATAAGAACAGATAAAAGAATAGACTTTGTCGGTGGAATAAGAGGGCTTAAAGAACTTGAAAAAAGAGCCAACTGTGATATGAAGCTTGCCTTTTCAATGTTTCCGACTTCAATTAATGAATTGTTTGAAGTATCCGATGCAGGTCAATTGATGCCCCCCAAATCGACTTGGTTTGAGCCGAAGCTGAGAAGCGGAATATTTATTCATGAGTTAAGTTAGAGGGAAGACTTAGGTAAACTCGTTCAGCTAAAGCCGGACATCGAGGCTTCAGTTAACGATAGTCTGAAGTGACGAAAGCCACCAGTGATGACTATTTGAGGCTAGAAGAGAAAAAAACCAGACCATGTATAATACTTTAGAAACGGGTTATACTATGTTTTGAGATGAAGTTCATGGCAAATTCAGACTGATTGACAAGTTATAAATACTGCCGTTGGCATTGGTTGCAATCGCTACAGCCTTATTGGCTTGGTCCAAATCCTAAGTAGAACGTGAATTAGTCATCCAAACAGAGCCCAGATTGATGGGCTCTGTTTTTATCAATTTATAATAATAGTTGACAAAATTCCTAGTAGTGTTATAATACAATTAATTAAATTTTTTAAAAGCTAAGACGGAGTAAAGTAGTCTATTTATTACCTTTCAGGGAGGAAGAGTCTCGACTGAAAACTCTTCTATGTGTGATGATAGGTGAAGTTCCCTCCCGAGCTGCCCGGCTGAACGTAATCAAGTAGGCCAGGACGGTTCTTCACCGTTAACAGGAAGGGGGTATCGGATATCAATTCCCGTACCTTTGTCGAGTGGCCTTTTTGGCTTAAGTTGGGTGGTAACGCGAGATATAACTTCTCGTCCCTACATGGGATGAGAAGTTTTTTATTTTTGTTATAGCTAGACTGAGATATTCGACAAATGTGAATTGATAGACTGTACCTTTGTTGAGAGGACCAATTTGGTCAAAATGGGTGGTAACGCGGAAGTCCACGGCTTTCGTCCCTATAAGGGGATGTGCCGTGGACTTTTTTAATTTAAAATAAGGGAGGCAATTACTATGAAAGATTTGAAATTAGCAGGACTGAAGGCGGAACGTAGTTCTATTGAGGTTAAAGGGGTAACTATTGGGGGCAAGGAAATTATTCTCATAGGCGGACCCTGTGCGGTAGAATCAAGTATTCAGATGAGTCAATCGGCTGAGACCGTAAAAAAAGCGGGAGGAAAAATTCTGCGGGGTGGGGTTTTCAAGCCACGTACTTCCCCCTATAGTTTCCAAGG
>DOPS01000176.1:0-7618 GCA_003512645.1 Desulfosporosinus sp. | reverse complement strand
GCGGCCAAATCCGCCAAGAAATTACCGGTTAATTTAACATCCGTTCGCCCAACGATTTTACCCTTTAAAATCCGCAAACAGTGGGGCGCACTGAGCGAATATGAGCCCGAGACAGCTTCTTGAGTATGTAAACCGAGCACTGATAAGACAAGAACTCCATCTTCCACCCCTTGCAAAGCCTCTTCCCAAGGAACCTCGGCTTGATGCTTAAGATATAGTCCACCTGTTCCTTGTGGTAAAGCTGTCGGTTTCGCACCCCAGCGCACAGCATCTTTCACCCTCAGATAAGGAGTCTGCAGAAGCCCATCTCGGGCTAACACTGTCCGATGTGCAGGAACTCCTTCAGGTGTCACCATATAAGACCCTAATTCAAGGGGTCGAAGCGGGTCAATCAGTAAAGAAAAATGCGGATGAAAGACTAGTTTTTGATCTAGAAAATTTTCTTTGGAAAAGGCACCCTGCCCCTCGATCACACGATCACCCGAGAAATTCGGCAATACAAACTGTCCTAACATATCCTCTGTCATAGACGGAGAAAGAATCACTTGAGTCTGGGGTCCAACGGGAGGTGCTTCTTTCTTCATCCCCTCATACTGATTCACGATTTGTACCCACAAATCCTCTCGTTCTTCCGGACGAATAAGTCGGCGCTTAACAAATCCACCACCTACCAAACTATCAAAGGAAAACCAGGATATAAATTGAGACTGTTGATAAGTAACAGCAAGCCCTGTCGAGGTACGAACATGTCGATAGCCCCAAGCAGCTTGGATGCTGCCTTGCATCTTCGCTTCAGAAGGTCTGTCCTTAAGCCATTGTTTGACTTGATCGAATAAAACCTCATCCTTTCCAGCAATTATTTGTTCAATAGCGCGGTCCTCGAGAGCTACTAGCTCCAGGGGTTCTGGCGATGGAATATGTGTTGCATCTGGGTCTTCATAGGAAGCCAGCTTCCATTGCTCCAATTCCTTCGGCCAATAGTCTGGGTCATTTTTAAATGGCAGCTGAACAATGGCCTGACTGCATGTCCCATCAGCCCAGACCAAAAAAACCTCTCCACTTTCACCCTGTCGATAACTAGGTGGAGTATAGACACTCCCTGGTGAATTGTCTTTGATTCCTAAAGAAACTGCTTCCGATTCATGGACCAAAATTCGCCAAGCCGATAGGCGTAGTTCCTCTTTCTTTGGGGCCTGCTGAGACTGATAGAGAAGATCCTCCAATTGCGCAACGAGTTTCATGCCTGCTCCCCTCCTAAACTGACTTGCTGATCAACATCCATGAGCAGATAACGATGACTTCCACCGCTTGAAGCGACAGATTGCCCACCTTTACCGCACGCTCCAATCGCATCAAAGCACCCTTCTCCTAACCCCCCGCGAATTGCCTCTAAAGCAGAAAGAATTTTCCCGCTAAAAATCGACGGTTGGTAAATCGGCAGGTTTGGATCAGCCACATCAATAATCCCATCGCATTGAAAGACAAAATCCCCCGTTTTAGGATTAACTTGTCCACCTCGATACCCCAAAAGAAGCAGATTCTTCTCTCCCTCACGTAACTCACCGTTTTGCATAAGAGTTTCACGCACAACTTTCACTTCGTCCATCAAGTGTTCGGCTGGAGTTAACGGAAGCATGCGGTCAACCAGTAAACGAATATTGCTCATTCTAGGCAAAGGAATTTGTCCGTAGCTCTCTGCTCTTCCCGCTCCTGTCACCGGCATGCCCGCTTCTTCCCCAGAGAAAATATCTCCCAGACCAGCCACCAGCACTCCATCCTTGACAATCGTCACGGTTTGTCTTATAAGTCCGTTGGCCGAAAATGGTTGATAAGCCCAGTCTCCGAGAAGTGGACCATCGATGATATTGACACCAGGCCTAGCCACCCGGAGCCCTATGCGCAGTTTCCCAGCTTCTCCTAGTACGGATTCATTCATGTGATCCGACTCGACTGCATGTCCAAAGGCCTCATGCGCCAAGCCCTTGGCCAGCCCATAATCAATAATCAATGGATAATGACCGCTCGGCAAATGAGGCGCACTACACACCGCTTTGGCAAACGCTGCCCGATCCATTGCCTTTTTTTCTAAGGAGTGATCCGCTAGTTCTTCAAAGAGCACTGTAGCATCCATGCCACTGCGATAAATCAGGGTACTTTGTGCCTTACCCTGATCCCGAACTGTCCCCTGATGCATCAGGACCGCTCTAGGAATAACAAAGGATACCAACGTTCCATCTGAGCGCCCGATACACCATACTTCTTCGATTTGTCTATAACTTGTTTGCCAAGAGCCCTCCGGAAAACCATCCCGCAAACGGGAATGTAAGCTTATCACCTTCTCCTGAAGTTCTGACAAAGAAATTTCTCCAAATACTTTTTGGGCAGGATTCCTTACCTCCTCCTGGATCTGAGGAGCCTCCCAGATCTGACGATTTCGTTTTGACCCGATCGCTTCATTTCTACGGGCCAACCGAATTGCCTTATCGATTAATGTGCGGCCGAGCTCCAACGCTAAAACATCAGAGTTGGCAAATCCTGATGCCCCCTCCTTCGTAAAAGCCTGAACTCCATAACCGCTATCTCCTCCAGTCGAAACCCGATCCAATCGCCCGTTACTCAAACGTAGGCTCCATTCCCTGCGAGATTGAGCCCGTACTATAAAATAACCTTTCAACCCCTTGGTCTCCGCTAACACGGCTTGAACTAATGCCCTAATTTCTATTTGCTCCACAATTGCCTCCTTGAGAGTTGAACTCTAATAAGGATATTATACCACGGAGCGCAGAAAGGAACCTTATATAGAAAACATATCCCGAGGCCTGTATAAAAAAATAAGCCTCAGGACATGATTTAGATAGTCTCAATTTTTCAATTTTTTATCCCCACTCCTCTCTTTTACTTCACTTGCGACGGCTGATACGTCGCAAGCTTTTTTTATACTAGTCTATTAATTTGACCAAAAGCTTTCGTTCCTCAGCAAAACCAAACTTTTCGTAGAGCTTAAGTGCTCTCACATTATGACTACTAACCGCAAGGCCTAGGTAGAAAACCCCATGGGCACGGCAATACTCCTCAGCAGCTTTAAGCAATACTTGACCTGCACCTTTACCCCTCCACTTCGGAACAACTCCTAAATCCATAATCCAACCCTGAGTCAAACCCGTTAACTCTTCCTGTGATGTTGGGTGAAGAACTAAATACCCAATCGGTTGAGTTTTTTCCTCTTCAGAACAAGGCTTTCCATTTTCCTTTACAGCCTCCACTATGAAGACAACAGATCCAGTCTTCTGAATCCACGTCCAAAACCCAGTAAGAAATCCCTCTCTGTATCTAATGGTTTCTTCAATAGGCTGTTTACGCCATGGCGAAATGCTATCCAGCATACCTTTTTTTCCAAGGGTATAAATAAAAGGCCAATCCTGAACATTCCCCTCACGAACTCGCATACCATCACCTCTTGGGTTAACTTATGCAGTCACTCCCTGTCAGGTTTGAGCCAATAAATATTATTTATGTGGGCACTGAATGAGTGCCTTTTATTTTGCGGTCAGAAACAATCAATACTGCGCTTTATGTATAGTTAAGAGCATTCTAAAGTAATCCTAAAGTCGGTAATTTCTAACTCTAGTTCTTGATAATTTTCTCATTCAATACAATTAAAAGAGCCCAAAGAATATCCCCATCAAAATCACTCAACCATGGTCTGCGATACGAGGCAACCACCTCCCGCTCTCCCACAAAGATAGCGGAGAACCCCCTCCATTGCTTCCGCCCATGCTCACAGTACCGCGCTTTTGCGTAAACGCGCAAACAGCCCCCCCAAGAACTTCTGACACCGTTCTTAACCCCCGTCGACCCAAGCCAGAGGAAGTTTCTTAGCTTAGTGAGCACTATTAGTGGAATTGCGTCAATGAGCGCAGAGGATATGGCGTTAAGAAACTCAACGGTTAACTTGCAGAAAGCCCAGAGGTTTTGAGTTTTAGGCATAGCCTCAAGCGAATAGCAAATGGAACGTTGTGCGAACGTGCTAAGACACTTCCTCCCACAAACTCCCGAAAGAAGGTGAGACCACTGTATATCGCCATCCTTATCCTAGGCCTCTGCCTTCTACTCTGGGGCATGAAAATCCTGCGGCAGGGGCTGCAAGCCTTTGCCGGGCATCGCCTCCACCAAGCACTTCTTTGGATGACCGCAACTCCTTGGCGCGGGTTCTGGAGTGGCTCAATATCCACAGCTCTTCTTCAATCAAGTACTGCCTTGACCGTGATGGCCGTATCTTTCGTCGATGCCGGGCTCCTTCCCTTTGGCAACGCTTTTGCCCTAATCTTAGGAAGTAATATTGGCACCACCCTTACGACACAACTCCTTGCTTTTCCCTTAGACCAGATAACACCCTACATTATGATTCTCGGTTCTCTGGGATTTCTCTTTATTCCGTCCCGCTGGCGATTTCTTTCCCAATCTGTTTTCGGCCTAGGAGTTCTCTTTTTTGCGTTAGGTTTACTCCAAGTTGGGATGGCCCCGCTCGTTAATTTGCCCGCAATTCAAAACTTTCTTCGACAGCTAGGCGACAACCATCTTCAAGGAGTCATCGCTGGGACAGTGGTATCCGCCCTACTTCATTCCTCCAACGCCACTACGGGCATTGTAATGCTGCTTACGGCTGACGGATGGATAACCCTGCCTACAGCACTTGCCTTTATCTTTGGCGCCAACATTGGCACCTGTTTTACCGCCGTCTTCGCAGCACTCGCCTCCTCGAGGGCCGCTCAACGGGTGGCGCTATTTCATGTCTTACTTAATGTATTTGGGGTACTACTCTTCTTACCCTTCGTTGAACCACTTGCCCATGGACTCACCCTCATGGGAGGAAGCCTCTCGCGCCAGGTTGCTAACGCCCATACCATCTTTAATCTATTGTCATCTCTATTGGCCTTTCCTCTCTTACCTTGGGCAACCCGCTTCCTTAAAAAAATTCTCCCCTAAAGCCCCGAGATACAGTGTCATACAGGCGCGAAGTCTTACGTAAGCCAGAATAGCAAACTTCCGCTCAAGCGACCTCTAAGACAGACGGTGCACATCTATGTGCCGTCCACAAAATGCACGCCAAGTACAAGCCAAGAACCGCCCCAACTTTCGGTCCCGTTCCCCAGACCTCAGCCGGGGACGCAGTGTGACACGAGCGCGACGTCTTTACGTAAACAGACCAGCAAACTTCCATTCAAACGACCTAAGACAGACGGCGCACATCTATGTGCCGTCCCCAGAATGCGCGCCAAGCCAAGAACCGTCCCCAATTTGCACACCTGAACCACCTTACACAACTTCTATAGACGGCGCACATGCAAGGTACAGTCACCAGCCTCCCGTTCCATTAAGTTCTATCGTTCTATCGTTCTATCGTCCCTCGTTCCCCAGACCCCAGCCGGGGACGCAGTGTGACACGAGCGCGACGTCTTTACGTAAGCAGACCAGCAAACTTCCGTTCAAGCGACCGACCCTAGATACGGGACAGTGCACAAGGATGTGCACTGCCACCAACCGAGCCAAGGACGGCGAGTTTGGTGGGTATCCCGCTCCCCACAGTAGGAGCTTGAACGGTTAGTTTGCTCTGCGTCGTAAGCACCGAGCGCTGTGTCACACAAGTCCCCCTACCCCAAACTTTTCGGCGATCAAATCACAAATCCCTTGGGCATCATCCAAATTAAAACAAGGAATCCCGTTATCAAACGAGATATCACTAGCTATAGCGATAAGCTCCTCCGGTTTAGAGAAAAGCCCCTGATGCACAGCCGAGCGATATACCTCGATTTTTGGTTTGTTGCCATGCTTGTATCCCTCGGTAAAGATCACATCCACTCCATGAATGCGGGCGAGGACCTCATCGAGAGGCTGATCGTCTGCTACACTCTCCAAGATAGCAATTCTTTGAGGGGAGCTGATTGCGACTACATCCGCACCCGCTTGGGCATGACGCCACGTATCTTTACCCGGTTGATCCATCTCGAACCCATGGACATCATGCTTCAGGGTAGCAACCCTCCACCCACGGAGCTTCGCCTCACGAATAAGTTTTTCTAAAAGTGTCGTCTTCCCTGAATTGGACTTTCCGCCGACAATCGAAATAACGGGAATTCGAGATCGCACATCTCTAATATTCATAACGGCTTGGCAGGAAACCACTATCCCTTTAGGGTAGTGGAGGAATGCCGTACACATATCCTAACCTGCCACCCTCCTCTCGGTTAATAGACTTTTTCTTCTTTCAATTAATTTGAAAGATCTGCAACTGATACTACCTTTATTTACCTTAGTTCCGTCTAAAGTCCTGATATCGAAGAAACCACTATTTCTTCTTCCGAAGATGTAGTACAACTTACCTTGGTATTGAATCTTATCAAACAGTCTAAACCCTTTTACCTCAAATTGTGCTTGGTTTAACTTCTTGACATCACCTTTCAAGATGTTTGCCTTATGGATTTGCCTGTTATGGCATCTTACTTTCTTAGAGAAATAAAAATAGTCCAATCTTTTGACCATAAGGTTGCCACTTATGCATAATGCGTCAATACGATGTTCTTTTGGCAAGCTGTTGGAGATTCTTGTGTTTTTAGTAATATAACCATATGTCAAACTTACAATAGGATACAATTCTTTTAATCTATTGTAAAAACTCCATCTCATAATCCCCATGAAGGTAGCATCTTTGAACTTTTGACCTCTATTGATGTTTAATTCTAGCTTACCTTTATGGTAGTCGTTATGGCATTCTTCACACAGAGTAATTAAGTTGCTAGGTGAATCTCCTCCAACCTTCCTACTTTCAATATGATGAACATTCAANNATCTGTTCACCTTGCTGATAGTCCGTACCACTGATACTAGGGTTTTTGATCTTTTGAATATCAAAGCTTGCCACTTCAACGATTACTTTTGACACAGGCAATACCTTATATACATTACGAACAACCGTTAAATGAGTTTGTATTTTGTTTTCAATAGAAGGTGCTAACCATCCCTTGTTCTTGCTTTTGACTCGATTTAAGAATCTTGGTTTCCTGTATCTCAACCTATTTCTTCTCGTCCGTCTATTCTGTCTTCGAGTAGACAATAGATCAACGACATCATTTCTTAATTGAATATCTGCTGAGTAGAGTTCGTTATTTTCTGTCGTTGCAGACAACCCAATCATTTTACTTCCTGCATCAACGCCAAGGGTAATTTCTTGCTTGTATCCACTTGAACCATGCAACAACTGTAACGTAAATGGTTCTAGCTTAACAACTTTTGCCTTGCTCTGTTTTAATAGTCTTCTTGCTTTAGACGACTTGCAAGGCATTAACGGTTTCCCATTTTGATTTAAAACATAGGTTAACATAAAACCTATCTCCTTTCAGAGTTAAAAATCCTTAGACAATGTTATATAAGTTTGTCATGCCTAGCACACTGTTCCGTACCACACAGAACTGTTTAATACTAAACCATAGAGCCGTAGATTAGGACAAACGTCCACGGGTATGATGGCTTATATAACGTAGCAAGTTAATGCTTAGTCTAGTCAACATGTGGCTTATAGTTACCTACAAGCCACTATCCCTTTAGGGTAGTGGTTGTTGAC